>CAYJPI010000017.1:4586-13987 GCA_964372005.1 uncultured Oscillospiraceae bacterium
ATACTATTGAAGTAGAAAGTGTACTCCTGAATGCAAACGGGGCATAGGCATGGTGCTTATGCCCTGTTTGCGTATGTGCACTGTTTCAAAATTATCATTGATGCATATGCACCCAAGATGTTATTATGATTGTATAGAATTGTAGTAAAAAGGGATGGCGGCACATGCACAATATGAAGAACAAAAAAAATATGCGAAAAATATTCCCGGCTTTGTTGGTAGCGGGGATGATTTCCTTGATTTACATATCGGGGATATTCATTCAGGCGGCAAATTCGCTTGATGATTTATTGTATCAACAAAAGGGCACTCCGCCTGAGGATATAATTATTATCGGCATGGATGATAAGGCGACGGAGGCGTTCGGCTCCATGCCTTGGTCGCGCGATATAATGGCGAGTGCAATTGCCTATCTAAACAGCGATCCTAACAATGCCCCTGCGGTAATAGGCGTTGATGCGACATATATCGGAAACAGCAACGAAGCGGCGGATAAGGCACTTGTTGATGCGGCGAGCATTTTACCAAATGTAATCATGGCCAGCACGGCATCGTTCGGTGAGGTGCTTGTAACGGAGGATGACGGCTCATTCTACATGGATGACTATGCAGTAACAGCATATGAAGAGCCATATGCCGCATTACTTGAAGTTACCAAGCAGGGGCATGTAAATGCCATGTACGATGACGATGGGATATTAAGGCATGCGATTTGGCAGATTGATTTGCCGGATGGGCGAGAAATACCTGCCTTTCATCGCGTTATATATGAATCATACCTCGAGTATACGGGCGGTGGAGAAGCTTTAGCGCCGCCTACCGATGCGCGATATCATTGGTATTTGCCATTTCAAGCAGCACCTTTCGCGTTTAGCGACGACTACTCGATAGTTGACCTTGTATACGGTACGCTCGATCCATCGGCGTTCGCGGATAAGATAGTGCTAATAGGGCCTTATGCGCAGGGCATGCAGGACGATTACCCGACAGCCATCGACCATGCCATAAAGATGTATGGCGTTGAGTATCAAGCCAATGCGATAGCCGCTTTGCTCGCGCAGGATCATAAGTATGAGGTGCGCACATCGACGCAGGTGGTTATTCTGTTCATCATAACATTCCTTGCGATGCTATGGTTCGATAATCGTAAACCTACTACCGCTACATGGGTTTGGGCTGTTGGATTACTGGGCTATGTCGCGGCCTGCTATGGCTTATATACGCTCGGTGTGGTGGTAGATGTAATGTATATCCCTATCGCGCTGACGGTATGCTATCTTTGGTCCATAATAATTAACTACACGCGTGAAACACTGGAAAGAAGGCGAGTGACGAGAACATTTGCACGTTATATAGCACCCGAGATAGTGAAGGAACTGCTCAAGGAGGACAGCGAATCGCTGGAGCTTGGGGGAAAGCTTGTGGATATCGCGGTGCTCTTCGTTGATATTCGCGGTTTCACGGCCATGTCCGAAGTGCTCGATGCGCCGAAGGTGGTTGATATAGTTAATCGCTACCTTGAACTTACAAGTAGATGCATATTTGAAAATGGCGGAACACTCGATAAATATGTAGGCGATTGCACGATGGCCTTTTGGGGAGCGCCCCTTAAACAGGAGGATTCGATATTTAAAGCGGTAAAGGCCGCGATAGATATGGTAGAGGGCGAAAAGTCGCTGGGTGAAAAATTGAAAAAAACCTTCGGAAGGAGCGTGGGCTTTGGTATCGGCGTGCATTATGGCCCTGCGGTAGTGGGAAATGTAGGATCAAAGATGCGAATGGACTACACCGCGATTGGTGACACCGTGAATACGGCCGCTCGCCTCGAATCTAACGCGCCTGCCGGCGGCATATTCGTAAGCCGCACGGTGGCGGATGCGCTTGAAGGACGCGTGGCGTTTACATCACTCGGGACATCCATAAAGCTCAAAGGAAAAAGCGATGACTTCGAAGTGCTTAAGGTTGAGGGTTTGATTTGAATAATTGCATCGTTTTTCGCGTAAATTATGTGAAAAAGGATGTATCGATTATGTGCACGGCAATATGCGTAAATAAAGGTGATTTCTACTTTGGAAGGAATATGGACATAGGGGGATCTTTCGGCGAAGAGGTGGTATTTGCCCCTCGAAATTTCCCAATATCGATGAAAATGGGCAGCCCCATGACTTTGCACTATGCCATGATAGGCATGGCGCATGTATCGAGGGGTTGCCCTCTTTATGCGGATGCGATGAACGAAAAAGGACTATCGATGGCGGCATTGCGCTTTGCAAATTATGCGCACTATGAGGAAGCGAAGGGGAAAATGAGCATCGCACCATACGAGCTTATTCCATTTGTGCTCGGAAAATGCGCCACGATAGAACAGGCAAGAGGATTGATAGGCAAAATTTCACTAGCGCCCATTCGGTTTTCGGATGAACTGCCGCTTGTTCCCTTGCACTTTATTATAGCAGATGCAAGTGGCGCGATAGTTGTGGAACAAACGAAGGATGGGTTGAAAGTGCATAACAATCCCGTGGGAGTGCTTACAAATAGCCCATCGTTCGATTTTCATTTGACGAATTTGATGCAACATTCCGCTTGCAATATTGACAATAATAAAAAGAGCGGCTACATGCCGTTCTTTATGCGTAACTATTCAGCTTTCGGATTACCGGGGGACAATTCGTCGGCCTCGAGATTTATTAGAGCCGCATTCATGAAGGACCATGCTTTTTTCGGAGAAACCGAACCTGAGTGTGTAGCGCAATTTTTCCATCTACTTGGCAGCACCTCCGTGATCCATGGCGCGTCCGATGCGGATTTAGCCGACTACACCACATATTCATGCTGTATGAACACGAAAAAAGGCATATACTATTACAAAACATATTACGGCATGCGTGTGCACGCCGTAATAATGCCCCATGATGCTATGGATGGCAAAAAATTGATTCTTTATCCGCTCGATAGTGTGGCTTACATATCATAGATGATCTATGAGTTCCTCGCAACACCGCGAACATGATTTTCCATGCAAATCTTGGCTCTGTCAGCATCGCGCGCTAAAATGGCTTCGTATATCTCGCGATGCTCTTCGAGCGACTTAGGCCGACGCTCCTTACCCATGAGCGATGTTTCACGCGCTCGCTGTACATTTTGGTGCAATGATACCAAAATATGCTCAAGAGTGCGGCTTTTGCATGCCTCGTATATAACCTCGTGGAATTGAGTGTCAAGCCTTGCGAGGTTTTGGATGTTGTCTTTTCGCGTGTAAAGATCCATCAGCTCGATTATCTCTCCCAACTCATCAAGCTGTGAGGGGGAAATGCGCATGGCAGCCCAATAGCCTGCCTGCCCTTCAAGCAGCAGACGGATAGCATAAATGTCGGCCACATCCTCTTCCGAAACGCCCTTTACTATAACGCCGCGGTTCGGGATGGACTCGGCCAAATCTTCAAGCTCAAGCTGCTTCAATGCCTCGCGTATAGGGGTGCGACTTACGCCCAATTCTTCAGCCAATCGAGTTTCTACAAGATAGTCACCGGATTTGTAATGCCCTTCGATTATTCCGTCGCGAATGTGGCGAAATACTTTCGATGTGAGGGACTGCTTTTCTTTGTTTTCAGAATATCGTTGCATACTTTTCACTTCCTTAACCATAGTGTAAACCACAGCAAAGAAAAACACAAGAGAAACATGTATACAAATGAACAAAAAGATTTTTTAGGTGACTTTATGAAAATTGTATTTCTTAAATCGGGAGCATGTACATACAAATAGTATAACAAAGGAGGGACATGCAATGCAACAAAATACAACATGGAAGGATGATTTAACGGAGTATTTCCCACGAAACATCGCGCGGCTTCTCGACCCCATCGATGCTTCCATGCAAGTGGAGGAAATACGCCTTAGAGTAGGACAGCCGATAGAGCTTGTATGCGGTGAACAATCTCGCTTGATAGCCGGGCTTTGCGGTAACTTTACGCTCACGGGTGAGGTGCTCGATAGCATGATAGGGCGCATCACCAAGCATTCGCTTTATGCATACGAGGAAGAGATAGAACAGGGATTTATCTCGATGGCGCGGGGATATCGCTTGGGGATAGGAGGGCGGGCGGTGGTGGAGGACGGGAAGGTTAAGCGAATAACGGATGTGACATCATTAAACATTCGCATATCACGTGCATGTATTGGCATTGCGGATGCAATCATGCCGAAAATAGTCGAAGGTGACGGGGAAATAGCCTCCACGCTCGTATTCTCGCCTCCGGGAGCGGGCAAAACCACTATGCTTAGAGACATAGTAAGGCAGGTATCCTATGGGATGGGCGGAATAAAACCCATGCGAGTTGCAGTTATCGATGAGAGGGCAGAGCTTAGTGGCGGCATGAAGGACGGCCCATTCCATGACCTTGGCCCGAGAACGGATGTACTACTCACATGCCCAAAGAAGGAAGCATTTTCGCTTGCACTAAGAACGCTCGCGCCGCATGTGATAGTGACGGACGAAATAGGCAACATCGATGATGCAATCGCAATCGAGGATGCTTCAAGATGCGGCGTTAAGGTTGTAGCGAGCGCCCATGCATCAAGCATAGAAGAGTTGAAGCAAAGGGATGTAACGGCTCGGCTTATACGAAACGGAGCATTGAAGAAAATCGTTGCACTTGGAAGAAGCCGAGGAGTTGGAAGCATCGAGGGCGTTTATGATATCGGAAACGAATGCATAAATAAGGGGGTGAGGATATGTTGCGTTTCATAGGGATACCGATAGTGTTTGCATTATGCGTTTTTATAGGTGAACATTATGCGGCTTTATTGAGAGGAAGGGTTAAGCTTCTTCGGGCATTTGAGACGGACACGAAGCGGCTACAACTAATGATGGCGCATACAAAAAGGGATATATCATCGATCATTGAAGCGATGAAAGATTCCGATGTTAAACCATTTTGGCAGGCGCTATGCGCGCATATCAAAACTTCGTGGGATATGAGCGACGCATGGCAGAAGGCCATGGAAGATGCGCGCACCACATTGAGGCCGCTTACCTCGTCCGACAGGGCGATGCTCATCGATTATGGGGCAACGCTCGGAGTGGGAGGGCGGAGGGTGCAGGAGGAGAATGGGTGTATGCTTGAAAAGCGCATCGAGGCGGCTAAGGAGAATGCACTCGCCGAGGAAAAGAGCAAGGCGCGAATTTATCGCACAATGGGCGTGCTTTGCGGCCTCGCGCTTGTGCTGTTTGTATGGTGAAAGGAGGGTGAAGGATGGATGTTGAATTGCTGTTTCGCATCGCAGGGGTGGGGATTCTTGTGGCGGTAATTACGCAACTTTTGAAGCAGAGTGGGCGCGATGAAATGGCGACTATCGCGGCGATAGTAGGGCTTATCATAGGCCTACTAATGATGATTGATATGATAGATGGGCTGTTCCAAAGCGTAAGGCAGGTATTTGACTTGTAGAGGTGAAAATGGATATTTTTATGCTTGTCGCATTTTCGATAGTGGTGACTGCCCTCGTTGGAATATTGAAGGTGCATCGCCCGGACATGGTACTTCCCGTTACGGTGGGCGCAGGTGTGATGATGCTACTATACATATTAGGAACGCTTACGGGCGTGGTAGAGAGCATACGCTCCATGGCATCGCGATATGGTATAGACACGGGCTATGTGGGGACGCTCGTTAAAATCATCGGTATAGCATATGTGGCGCAATTCGGCGCGGAGATATGCAAAGATGGCGGCGATGGTGCTATGGCATCCAAGGTCGAGGCGGGGGGGAGGGTGCTTATACTCGCTTCGGCACTTCCGGCGGCGGTGGCACTTCTTGAATTGGTAGCCGGGATTTTGCCATCCTTGCAGTCATGAAAAAAGCAATATTTTTCATCGCCGCATTGTGCCTTATATGGTTTGCACAGCCCGTACTTGCCGCTGATATCGAGATTGAACAAGGTGTGGGGGACATACTTGACGGCACCGACCTAAGCTCGTGGCAGGAGGTATTCGATGCGCTACCCGAGGATGTGCAAAACATATGGGGCGATACGGAAATAGAGGCGCTTATTACCGGGTCGGCTACGCGGGAGAGCGCGTATTTCGGCGGTGCATTGTTGACGGGGATAGCATCATTATTCGCAGGGGAGATTCCAAAAACACTTGAACTGATGCTACAGTTGCTTGCAATCGCGCTTTTGTCCGGCTTTATCAAGGCTCTTGCGGAAGGTCATCCGAAGGGGGTGCAGGATGTTGCATCGCTCGTGTGCCATTGCTTTGCGGTGATAGTGGCGCTGTATCACTTTTTGTCGCTCGTAAGTGTGGGAAGGGAGGCGATAACTGCTACGGCGAGCTTTATCGAACTGTCGTTTCCTGTGCTTCTAACTTTGCTTACGGCCGCAGGCGGAATAGCTTCGGCAGGGATATTTCAACCTGCGATGACCCTTCTATGTAGTTCCATCGCATTTGTTTTAAGGGATGTTGTGGTAGCGCTCGTGCTGATGGGGGCGGTGATGGCGGTGCTAAATGCGATGACGGGAAGGGTACAACTTGGGCAATTGTATGCGCTTAGCAAATCATCATCGAAATGGATAATCGGTTTGATGTCCACATTGTACTTCGGCATAACGAGTTTGCAGGGGATGACATCCGCGGTTTTCGACGGAGTATCCGTGCGCACGGCAAAATATGCACTCGATAGATTGATACCGATTGTCGGTTCGGTGGTGTCGGGTTCGGTGGACACCGTGCTCGGCTGTGCGCTACTTGTGAAGAACGCGGCAGGGGTTGCGGCGATACTGATAGCATTTTCGATAGTGCTCTCGCCGCTACTTAGGATTGGGCTTGGGATATTCGCGTTTCGCATAGTTGCGGCATTAACCGAACCTGTCGCCGATGCACGCATGACGAAGATGCTCTCATCGCTTGCGGATGTGCTTACGTATCTCTTTGCCGCGGCGATGACATTGTCGGTAATGTTCATGATAACGGTTGGGCTTCTCATGCGCACGGGGTCGCTCGTTGTAACGGGGGGATGAAGAATGGAGGCATTGTATGAGATTACACATACTATTGCGGCGATGGCCGTGGTGTGTACGCTTGCTGAGTTTATTTTACCCAAGGGCAAGCTACATTCGAGCGTTACATTGGCGGTGGGACTGCTGTTCGTATTGGCAATTGCAACGCCGATTGTATCATTGTTCACGGATTTGGAAGCGGCCGATATATCATCGTACATCGAGCAAGCGCCAATGATAGAACATCAGCAAACGCATGAGGATTACTTGGCGCAGATTTACGGCCGAGCCATGCAGGAGTGAGAGGAGGAAAGAATATGGAGGTGAAAAAAAGAGGGATTCTCACCGGCCTTGCCGAGAAGATGAAGGAAAACAAAAGGCTTGAGCTCATCGTGTATGCGGTGATAGCGATTTTGGTAATACTGCTGTACTTTTCATCGACATCGGATGGGGATAGCTATGGTGACCTCGACCCGGTTACTTTGGGTAGCGCGAATGCATCATTGGATGCGACGGAGATAAGGCTTGCACAGGTGCTTGAGCAAATCCGAGGTGCGGGTGAGGTGGATGTGATGATCACCTATGAAACCATGTATGAGGACGATGAGACGCTCGGCGTTCGGGGAGTGTTAATCGTTGCAGAAGGGGCTGGCGACATGATGGTTAGGGTTGACCTTCAGCGGGCGGCTCAAACCGTATTGAATGTGGATGCTTCGGCGGTAGAGGTGTTCGAGGCGGAGTATGCGGAGTATGTAGAGTGAAGCGATGAATGGTTTATACTGTTCTCAAATTAAATAGTTTCAAAATAATTTGAAACTGCTAAGGAAAACAGTATCTACTAATCCTCGTGCATGTAACCTTTTAAATGAGGATTAGTATTATAATATTTTGAAAAGGGGGATACTTAAAATGAAACGCTATGGAACTTTGGTAGGATTGGTGGCATTGCTTGTGATTGCGGTATATGTTAATGTGAAATTGAACAGTGCGCCCGAGGTGGAACCATCCGCGACACCGATGATAACTGCGACGGTAGTAGAACCACTCGATGAGGATTTTTTCGCAACATTCAGGACGGATAGGCAAAGTGCGCGCGACAAAGAAATTGAATACCTCGAGGCCATAATTTTGCATGAGCAGACCGACGAAGAAACCCTCCTCGATGCACAACAGCAAAAAATTGATATCGTGGACGGTATGGAAACGGAATTCACGGTGGAGAGCCTGCTAAAATCGAAAGGATTCACCGATGCGGCGGTAATCGTTCATAGTGGAAGCGTGAATGTGATGGTAAATGCACCCGAGGAGTTAACAGAGCAACAAGCCGCGCAGGTGCTCGACATAGTTGTCAGAGAGACAGGGCAGAGCGCAGAAAATGTTAAAATCTCGACAGTAAAGTGAAATTATCCATCTTTCCCTTTGCAATCACCTCAAAGTCTGGTATAATGCGATTATACGTAAAAGTTGGAAACCACAACAGAAAAAACAGTAACGATAAAGGAGGCAAATTACCATGGCAGCAAACGAAATGGGAATGGAAGTAACGAACAGGGACGGCGGTAAGGTTGTATTTGCATCGGATGTTATTGCAACTATCGCAGGGCTCGCGGCGGCAGACGTTAAAGGTGTCGCAGGTATGAGCGGCGGCATGGTGGACGGTATCGCAACCATGCTCGGAAGAAAGAATCTCACCAAAGGTGTGAAGGTTGAAGTGGGCACCGAAGAGGCAGCGGTTGATGTTAGCATCATCGTGCAGTATGGTAGCCGCATTCAAGATGTTTGCTCCGATGTTCAAAAAGCAATAAAGGATGCTGTTGAAACGATGACGGGACTTCGCGTTGTTGAGGTAAACGTATTCGTTCAAGCAATCAGTTTTGATGCAATTGTCGATGCGGAGCGCGCAGCAAAGGCAGAGCAGGAAGTGGAAAACGTACGCGTAAAATAAACGATAGCGAAACGAACTGCGGCAAGAAACCACCGCAGTGGAGGTGGATCTTTAATGAAATCGAAACTTTTTGATCGCATTTTACTCGCGATTGTACTTTTGCTTGTTATTTTGCTCGCTATCGCGCTAATTTTGCTCGGTGCTAGGATTATACCCGATGCTCAAGTAGAATCCATTGTTTCTATGGTTTATCAATCACAAACTGCACAATGGATCGTTATCGGTGCGAGTATCGTTCTTTTGGCGATTGCTCTTCGTTTGATGCTCTTTGGAGGATCGGGCAAGAAAGAGGCACCGCTTCCGGTTGCTACGCTTGTTAAGATGTCGGACTTGGGTGGAACATACATCACCGTGAATGCGCTCGTTGTGATGGTGCAAAAACACTGCAAATCAAACAATCGAATCCGCACCGTCAAAAGCGCGGTGGTACCCATAGAGGATGGAAAGGTAAGCGTTA
>CAYJPI010000018.1:0-13586 GCA_964372005.1 uncultured Oscillospiraceae bacterium
CGGATCCCGACCCGGATCCCGATCCCGATCCGATAGATGAGCCCGACCCGGTAGACGATCCCGTAGTACCTACCGTATTGAACGATCCCACGGCAACGCCCGTTCAGTCGTTTGATTCCGGCAATGTACCGCTCGCTTTCGCTCCCGAGTCCGCTGAAATCGGCAACAGTGATATCCCGCTCGCGGCCGCAGGTTCGGCATGGGCACTCTTGAACCTTATCTTGACCGTCCTCACAGGTGCGATTAGCGTAACGCTCATCGGCAGATACTACACCAAGAGGAAGAATAAGAATGGTGAAGAAGGCCAAGTAGAACTCACCATCGAAGAGGAAGAGACCGAACTTAAGCGCAGAGGTATCTGGAGAATGGCGAGCGCGCTTCCCTTCGTAGCGGCAGTAATCGCTTTCATCCTCACCGAGGATATGACACTCCCCATGATCTGGGTTGATAGCGCAACACCCATGATGGTTGCAATCGCACTCCTTCAGGTTGGCGTACTCTTCCTTGCACGCAAGAAGGAAGTACAAGACGAGGACGAAGATCAGGATAAAGCAGTAGCTGCAGAGTAAAATAACAAAAAACACAACCCCCCTCGCCGACTGGCGAGGGGGGTTGTGTATCAAAATAGTGTTCTACGAACACTTCTTTGACATAGACAATCAGTCTACACAACCGACGATTGCGCTAAGGAACTCGGGTAGATTCTTCGCGATGGCGAGCGCATCCGCCCTTTCCTTCGTATAAAGTAGTGTGGTTTGCTCCTTGCCGGGCAGTAGCCGCGCGCCGAATTCGTATATTACGGCGAGAAGCTTTCCGCCATCAAGTGTCGCTTCTTCGCTGAACACGAGCTTCGCGCTACCATCCGTGACAGAAAGATTAGCCACCTGCGCGTGCGATGCAAACGATTTGATTACCGCAAGCTCCATCAGTGCATTAACGGGCTCGGGTATAGCGCCGTAACGGTCGATCAGTTCGTCACGCACATCGAGGAATGTATCGCGGTCGGATATGAGCGCGATTCGCTTGTACATTTCAAGGCGCAATACTTCGCTTCTGATATAATCGCGCGGTATATGTGCATCGATGGGGATATCGAGCACGGTATCGACCTTGTGTAGTACTTCCTCGCCCTTCGCTTCCTTCAATGCATCGTCCATGAGCTTACAGTAATACTCATAACCGATATCGGCGATATGCCCATGTTGCTTCGCCCCTAAAAGGCTGCCTGCACCGCGTATCTGCAAATCCCTCAGTGCAATTTGGAAGCCTGCACCAAAGCGCGTAAATTCGGATAGCGCCTGCAAGCGTTTGCTCGCTATCTCGGATAATGTTTTATCCTTTTTGAATGTGAAGTATGCGTAGCCAAGCCTTGTTGACCTACCCACGCGCCCTCGAAGCTGGTAGAGCTGGGAAAGCCCCATCCTATCGGCATCGAGCACGAAAAGCGTATTCGCATTCGATATGTCGAGCCCGTTTTCCACGATGGTGGAACATATCAGCACATCGATCTCGGCTTCGAGGAAGGCAAGCATGGTGTTTTCAAGCTCCCTCTCCCCCATCTGTCCGTGGGCATAAGCAACGCGCGCATTCTTCGGTAGCAGGCTCGAAACATGGGCATGTATGCGCCCCATCTCGGCTACGCGATTGCAGATAATGTAGCTCTGCCCACCGCGCCTAAGCTCTTTGTTGATGGCATCCGCAAGCAATGTGTCCGTGTACTCCATAACAAAGGTTTGCACGGGGTAACGCTCCTCGGGCGGCGTGTCGATAACGCTCATATCGCGTATTCCAACCATGGACATATGGAGCGTGCGCGGAATTGGCGTTGCGGTCAATGTCAAAACATCGATGTTCGTTTTTAGTGCCTTTATCTTCTCCTTGTGGCCAACGCCGAAGCGCTGTTCCTCATCAACGACGAGTAAGCCCAAGTCCTTAAACTTCACCTTGTCGGAGAGTATGGCATGCGTGCCAATCACGATGTCGATTTGCCCGTCTTTCAAGCCTTCGCGCACCGCCTTTTGCTCTTTCGGCGTCCTAAAGCGCGATAGTAGCGCGATGTTTACGGGGAAACCATCGTATCTCTTTGTAAAGGTTTGGTAGTGTTGCGCGGCAAGTATCGTAGTGGGGACGAGCACGGCCACCTGTTTGGAGTCCTGCACGGCCTTGAAGGCGGCACGAAGCGCAACCTCGGTTTTACCATAACCAACATCGCCGCATAAAAGGCGATCCATGGGGCGCGTGTTCTCCATGTCCTCTTTGATCTTTGTGATGCTCTCGAGCTGGTCGGGCGTTTCCTCGTGTGGGAAATTGTCCTCGAGTTTCTTCTGCCACTCGCTGTCCGCCGCGAAGGCGTGGCCCTCTTCCTTCGATCGCTTAGCATACAATTCGGAAAGATCGAATGCAAGCTCCTTGAGTGCACTCTTCGCCCTGCCGACCTGCTTTTGCCACTCGCGCGAGCCGAGCTTTGATAAGCGCATCGATGCCATGCTCTCGTCATCCGCGCCGCCTGCACCTATGTACTTTTGCACGCGGTCGAGTTGATCGGTAGGGATGTATAGCTTATCCTCGGAAGCATATTCAAGTAGGAGATAATCGCGCGTGTTGTCATCAACCGTCAGCGCTTCCACACCCAAGAAACGGCCGATACCATGCACCTCATGCACGATTAAATCGCCCTTCTTCAGCTCGGCATACACAAGTTTGTCGCGCTTTTGCTTGCCGCGCCGCCTTGATTTGCTCTTTTGTGCAAGGCCGGGGAACAGCTCGCTTTGCGCGAGCACGATTAGCTTTTCATCGCTTAAAACAGCCCCCGATTCGAGTGAGGTTTCGTAGATGCAACACTCGCCACCCTCGGGTATGCGCGTAAAATCCTTCACGAGCGCGCATTCTTCCTTTTCGCCAAGAAGATCCGTATGCAATCGACTTGCTTGCGCACCTGCAAAGAGAAGTACGCGATATCCATCCTTCTTCCAAGCGCTTATATCCTTGGCGAGCGGTGCAATCCCCGATTGTGCCTGATAGACAGGGGCTTTCTTTATCGGCGTTGCTTCGATGGTGTGGCGCGCCGTGATGGGCATGCGCTCCTCCAAAAGTTCGCTTATAAGCACCGTTTTATCGGTGGATAGTTTTTCGAATAGCAAATCGGGGTCGCTATACAATTCCGATTGCTCGGTTATGCCCTCACCTCGCGCGAGCATGTTTTCAATCTCGGTGAGGAAAAGCCTATGCGTGGCCACCGCGGCATCGTATAGGCGCGTAGGTTCGAGCGCGAATATCGTGGATGCACTCGGCAAGTATGAAAGTAGCGATGCAGGCGGATGCAATACGGGAAGTAGCGTTTCCGCGCCGGGACATGCCCTACCCTCTTCCCATGCGATGCGCTGTGCGTCGAAGCCCTTGGCCATCACCGCATCGGTAGAGCGGCCTATTGCGCGAAGCGCACGGCCGATGGCCGCCGCATCCTGCGGAGCTTCCGTGGCAGGGGTTAGGTATGCGGATTTCACCTGCTCATTCGTTCGTTGCGAGTCGGTATCGTATATGCCTATGCGATCGACTTCGTCACCGAAAAACTCAATTCGATAGGGCTTCGCCGTGTGCAATGGAAATACATCGAGTATGTCGCCGCGAAGGGCGGCCTGCCCTGCACCCTCAACGAGATCCACAACCTCGTAGCCTGCATCCATCAGCGATGCAAACAATGTGCGAGGTTCGATTTCATCGCCGAGGCTCACCTTCCGTATGCACGATACGAGCACATCCTTCGGAGCGAGCCTTTGCATGAGCGACTCAACCCCAGCAACGATTACGAGCGGCGTTGCATCCTTTGAAAGTAGCCTGGTGAGCACCGTAAGGCGCATCCTCGCGCGTTCCTTGGATGAACCGTAAGCATTGGTCATCGGGGTTTCGCGCAATGGGAAGTACAACACATTCTCATCGCCAAGCAGCGACTTAAGCGATGCACTTATGTCCTCTGCGATGCGCTCGCTCGGCACGGCAACAATCGACACGCCTTCGCTTAGCGCACCGATTGTAAATGCCGCCTGATTTAGCGGAACGAAAGGCACGCAAACGGGCCCCGTTTTATTTACGAGGACATCCGATATGCGCTTAAATGATGCGGATTTATTAAATTCTTCAAGCAGTGCGTTTAAGGGGGTAATCAAAGGGTATGCTCCTTACTTTCTCTTTAAGACGGCTACATACGGAAGAAGGCCGCCGGCTTCGGTTCTTCGCGTGTCAAGCAATTGAAGGTGCTTGTTTAGGCGTGCACACTTCGTAAGTAGCGCATACTCCATGGTGTAGAGTATCGCGATGCCGCCCTGCGTGAGCCAGTGCTCCATGTTCGATAGGAGCGTCATATACAAATCCTTGTTATCATCATGCGTGCCGACGCGATTGCCAAAAGGCAGGTTCGACAATATGAGATCGTAAGGCGTATCAACGATGAAGTTACGCGCATCCTTTTGAAGGAAACGCGCGGACGAGTTCGCCGCCTTAGCGTTTTCCTTCGCCATGCGTACGGCTTTTTCCGTGATGTCAACGCCCGTGAGGTCGGCGCGCGGCGTAAGCTTTCCACGCTCAATAAGCAAAGTGCCCGTGCCACAGCATGGATCGAGTATGCGCGGATTACTGCTTGTGTATTCAAGCGAGAAGCGAGCGAGTGCGGCGGCTGTGGCCGGGTGTATGGACGCGCTCAATGCATTCTTTCTATATGAGAATCGTTCATCCTTGAAGGTGTGGAGCTTGCAATAAGCGCTCACCCCGTCAAGCCCATCCTCGATGATGAGCTGTGCTTCATAGTGGAATGGATTGTTAAGAAGATATCCACCGCCGGCAAGCTTATTTGCAAGTGCGCGAACGAAATCACCGCGCGATGTCTTTAACCTGCACTCTATGCGATAGGCAAAGGGTGGGTTGCCCTCATGCGCCACTGAAAGGAGAGTCGCCAAGGATACACTCACTTCGCGTGCGACGGCTTCGGCCATAACCTCGGGAGAGCTGTTCATGTCGATGCGGATGTTCTCCTTGAGCACGAACAAAGCTTCGCGGAAACACCTTGCGCGATAGAGCGATGCAAGATCATCTACATTCAAATAAACGCCCTGCGATATAGCGCGAAAAGGGGTGGGAAGCGAAAGCGATTTTAACTCTTCCGCAAGCTCCGCTTCAAAGCCCTGCGGATGCACGAGCCGCATGCGCTTCGGTGCACGAAGACCCTTGTACTTATGTTGGGGGGGCGGCAATAATCTTGCCCTCGCCGCACCGATGGCGGCGGCCTCCTCCTTGTCATGCTTCGTGTCGCCCGTAGGAACTTTCATCGATTCGAGGGCGTGCTTCGCCATGTCGCCACCCGTCATTCCTATAGCGAGTATGATGGAAGGGCGAACGTATAATTGCTCCTCAGCATCGAGCGCTTCAAGCAAAAATGGCGTGTCGTTCTCATCCGCGAGCGCACCTAAAAGACGCGCGGCATTCTTGCGTGCCTTGGGGTTTTCGCCCGACAATGCATCGTACAGGACGAGATGACTTTCAAGCGCATACTCGATATCCTCGCGGCCGCCCTGCGTTCGCGCAAGGGAAGTAAGCTCGGAGAGCGCGCCTACGCATGTGGTTTCATCCACAAGCGAATCGATATGCCGCCTAATTATTTCTTTTCGCGCCCTTTGCGCACCCGCATCATGTTTTTTCATATTATATCACTCTTTACTTTTATTCTAATGTTTGTCGCCTGCCGCATCGAGTATCTCTTTAATTACGGCATCCGTCCCGTCGGTGTTCTTCGCTTCGTTCATCTTGCTTATGTACATGCCGCGGTTTTCGTATAATGCCTTGATGGCATCGCTAAGAGTTTGCGCGCTCATATCCTCCTGCATGAGAACATCGGCATAGCCGCGCTTTTTGAAGTAGCTTGCGTTTAGTATTTGGTCGCCGCGGCTCGATTTCGACGGTAGCGGAACGAGAAGTGCCGGCTTTTTAAGTGCAAGAAATTCGAATATCGCATTTGCACCTGCGCGCGAAAGTATGATGTCCGCCATCGCGAGTAGGTCGGGCAATTCTTCGCCGATGTACTCGTATTGTAAATACCCCGGCTTTGAATAGCTATCGTCCTTCTTGCCCTTGCCGCAAAGATGTACCACGTGAAACATAGGAAGTAGCGAGTCGAGCGCTTCACGTAGTGCCTCGTTTATCGCAAGTGCGCCCTGCGACCCACCCATCATAAGTAGCACGGGTTTATTGTTTGATAATCCCGTGAAAGCGAATGCGCGCTCCCTTTCGCCCTTAAAAAGTGTGGGGCGGATGGGAGTGCCCGTGCAAACCGCGCGGCCGTTTTTAACATGCTTTGCGGTATCCTCGAAGGTGGTAAGCACCTTGGTAGCTCGCGGCAATGATATGCGGTTTGCAAGGCCCGGCGTATAGTCGCTCTCGTGAAGGAGAACGGGGCAAAGCTTGCTCGCGCCGAGCACTAATGGCACGGACACGAAGCCGCCCTTTGAGAATATTACATCCGGGCGCACATTCTTCACGATTTTTTTCGACTGGGAGATCCCCTTCAACACACGAAAGGGATCGGTGAAGTTTTTCATGCTGAAATATCTACGTAGCTTTCCCGAGGATATGGTGTGGTACGTTACACCCTCTTCCTTTTCGATGAGTGCGCGCTCCATTCCATCTTCCGTGCCGACATAATGCAATTCGTATCCGCGCTCGCGCAGTTTCGCCATCAGTGCTATATTGGGTGTCACGTGGCCGGCTGTACCGCCCCCCGTGAACATTGCTTTTTTCATGTTTTTTATTCCTCTCCGCGGGTTTACCTTTATTATATGCAAAAAAGAAAAATAAAGGGCTGCATTTTCAACAGCCCAATTCACTTATCGATTTTGCAACCTGAACGACAATACGAATAGGCTGTCGCTCAATTGTACATTTTCAATGGGGATGGGAACGCTTATGGATACGGGCGCGAAGTTCCAAATACCCCTGATGCCCGATTCGACCATAGTATTTGCAATTTCTCGCGCTTTCTCTCTTCCCACCGCGATAATTCCGATGTCGATGCCGTTATCCTTAATGAACGATGCCATGTCGTCCACGTGAAGCACATCAACCCCACCTAATTTAGTGCCGATGATGCTCTCATCCACATCAAAGATCGCTTCCATCTTAAAGCCTTTTTGAACGAAGCCTTCGTAGCCGGTGAGTGCCCTTCCTATATTACCGGCACCGACTATGATGGACTTGTACAATCGATTTATACCAAGTATTCCTGCCATCTCATTAAAGAGTGTATCAACATGGTAGCCATAACCCTGCTGGCCAAAGCCGCCGAAGCAGTTAAGGTCCTGCCTCACCTGCGATGCATTAAGTCCCATTATCGACGCAAGGCCGCTTGAAGATATGCGTTCATTGCCGGTTTCTTTAAGTTCTTCAAGCTGTCTATAATATTGCGGCAATCTTCTTATTACCGCTTCAGATATTTTGCGTTCCTTCATATGCAATGTCCCTTCGCATTAATTATCACGCTACATTATAATATTTTTTGCACATATATTCAATACTCTTTGCACAATGTTTCGTGTTTTTGGGCAAAATAAGTTCCAAATATATAAAGGGAAGCGAACATTATTTATTATTCGAGTATATCTTGCGGAAAACGACTTGATTTTTTTCTCGTAGTGAGGGATAATAAAGTAAAGTTGTACATGAAGAAAGGAAAAATGAACATGAAGCTTTTGAAGGAGAAGATTATGAAGGAAGGACGCGTATTGCCCGGCAACATCGTCAAGGTTGACGGTTTCTTGAATCACCAGATCGACATTGCGCTAATGCAGGAGATGGCTAAGGAGTTCCGCCGCATATTCCCCGACCCGAGTATCACCAAGATCCTTACAGTGGAGGCGAGCGGTATTGCTATAGGATCAATCACCGCGCTAGAGTTTGGCGTTCCCATGCTTTTTGCTAAGAAAGCCAAGAGTGACAATATCGAAGGCGGCCTTTACCAGAGTGATATCTTCTCGTATACATACAAACAGCGCGTAACGCTAATGTGCTCGAAGGATTGGCTCACGGCTGACGATCATGTCCTCATCGTTGATGATTTCCTCGCAAACGGCGAAGCGCTTCGCGGCCTCATCGAAATCGTTGAGCAGGCAGGCGCAAAGCTTGCAGGCGTAGGTATCGCGGTTGAAAAGGGCTTCCAGTCCGGTGGCGCAAAGCTTCGCGAGCGCGGCATCAACCTTCATTCCCTCGCCATCATCGATGAAGCGTCGGACAACACCATCCGCTTCAGAGAGCAGTAAATCGAGAATACAAAACAAGCTAAAACCCCTTGCATTATGCGAGGGGTTTTTTGTATCAAAGAAGCGGTATGAATAAGCATCTATCTACGCACTATAAAAATAGAATTTTATTGAAGCGAGGATAGCAATGATCGACCAGGAAAAATACCGCGAGTATCTACAAGAAAACAAAACCACGGCCGATGTATTATCAAAACAGCTAAAAGTGGTTTTCCCATGCGATGCTCCGCATTTTTGCATTTTACTTACCGCAACAAACGAGCTGCGCCTTAAACGCAGTATCGATGCGATAAAGGCGCAAACATATAGCCGCTACGTGTGCATCATCGTCGCCGATGATGTGGATGAAAGCATAAAAAAGGATGAGCGGATGAAAGTATTTCCCACCGAGCGCGGCATGAAGCCGCTTGTAAGCGCATCGCACATGGCCGAGGGAGACTTCGTTTTCGCGCTTGATGAGGGTGATGCGCTCAGCGAAGATGCGCTATACCATCTTGCGGTAGCATCGATAGCTACGCCGGACGCGGATATAATAATCGCAGGCGAGGATGAACGCGCCGCAAACGGTGAGCGCACAAATCCTAAGTTCAAAAAGGGATACGCCCCCGACACTTTGCGATGCTATGATTATTTGGGGCGCATGGTTGCGGTTAGGCAAAGGCTCTTTCGTGCATCGGGCGGCATAAACGATGTGAACGGCGATGCGCTATACGATTATCATTTACGCCTAATTGAAAAAGCGCAAAAAGTACTGTGTGTGGAGAAAATTTTGCTCACCTGCAATTCGCATGCGCTTCCACCGTCCGAGCAGGGTGGCAAGGCCGCGCTTGATGCGGCATTGAGGCGCGAAGGCAAAAAGGGTTATGTTACATCAGGCTTTTACCCGGGCAGTTTCATAGTTAGATATGGGCTGGTGAAATCGCCGCGCATAAGCATAATCATAGGGGATATACGGGGCAAACAGCAATTGTCCGATCTTATAACGAGCATAGCCGGTAGATCCACTTATGATAGGTATGAGATGCTTCTCATCGATGATGGCATGGCGAGCGCCGCCGCCACACGCTTTATGCAAACTCTGCAGGAGAAATCGGTGGTGCGCATAGTGAAGTATCGCGAGGAATACAATCGCGCCGCATCGATGAATGCCGCCGCAAGGCTCGCGCATGGGTCGCTACTTTTATTCCTCGGCGCATTCGTGGAGGCAGTATCGCCGGACTTCCTTGAAACAATGGGGGCGTATGCACAGCAAGCGCACATCGGTGCGGTAGGTGGGCTTTTAACAACTGTGGATAAGCGCATCTATGGCGCAGGGTTAACCGTAACGGCCAAGGATGCACATGCGCACATCCGCCAAGGGGCGAGGGATGATAAGCGCGACAAGGCGCTTTGGCATGATGTGTACAGCACCTGCAATGTAATGGCCGTATCGTCAATGTGCATGATGGTGGAGAGAAAGCGCTTTTTGCGCGCAGGCGGCTTCGATGCAACCTTGCCCGAAATCGGCTATGATGTTGCGCTGTGCATAGCGATGAAGAATCTCGGCGCATTTAATGTTTTTACGCCGCTCGCTCGCTTTAATGTCATAACCGATCCTACATATAATGATAAAACGGTAACAAAGCTCAACACATTGAGGATGGGGGATGTGTATAGGCCGATAGCCCAAAAGATAACATAGCTAAACGACTACAATATTGGAATATTTATACTCACATAACAATAAATTTAATACGATAGGTTGGCAAAAATGAAAAACATGTTATAATGGTTACGACTTGCGCGAAGAACAATTAAGAAAATTGGGCGCGAAGTGAGGAAGGGATTAAACAAACTCTTTATGGAAAAAAGATCCTTTGTCAAAGGGGCGGCGATACTTGCAGGCGCAGGATTGATAGTTAAAATCATCGGCGCGGTATACCGCATCCCCCTAAATAACATCGTAGGGCCCGAGGGCATGGCATACTACAGCCTCGTGTATGATTATTACGCGTGGCTTCTTGCTATTTCTTCGGCAGGGCTTCCCACCGCAATATCAAAGATGGTGTCCGAGCGTGTAACCGTAGGCGACTATCATGGCGCGAGGGCGGTGTTTAACACCGCGTCAAAGCTTCTATTGATTATAGGAACGATAACGACTTTGATAATGTTTGTGGGCGCGGAAGGATTAAGCTCGCTTACATACCCTGCGGAAGCAATAGAGGATATCAAACGCCAGGCGATGTGCTTTAGGGCGCTCGCGCCGTCACTTCTATTCGTATCGGTGATGTGCGCGTATCGCGGTTACCTTCAAGGGCTTCAGCGCATGACGGGTACGGCGGTATCGCAAATGGTCGAGGCGGCAGGAAAGCTCGCGGTTGGCTTTGCCCTTGCTATGATGCTACTCGAGCGTGGCCCCGAATACGCCGCGATGGGTGCGCTAATCGGTATATCCGTGTCGGAAGTATTAGCACTTTTATCCATATACATATTCTATCGCAAAGAGAAACGCTACCTCGATGATATGCTCGTGCGTACGCGCCCAAAGGGTAAGTATACCTTCCGCGCAATATCCGCAGGGCTTCTTACCATAGCCGTCCCCGTGACGATAGGCGCATCCGTAATGCCGCTAACGAGCATAGCCGATAGCCTAATCGTTATCCGTGCACTCACGAATATCGGCTTTTCAATCGATACTTCGCGCGAGGTGTTCTCCCTTTTAAAAAGTTATGTGAACCCACTTATCAACATGCCGGCGGTGCTTACCGTCGCCCTTGCGATGAGCCTTGTCCCTGCAATAAGCGCACGCATGGCCAAGCGCGATTTTAACGGCGTGCGAAGTGCCGCAAAAACGGGGCTAAAGCTCGCGCTCATAATAGGAACGCCCTGCGCGGTTGGGTTGTTCGTGCTCGCTCGTCCCATACTCGAGATGTTGTTCTCAAGCCTCAACCCATCACAGCTCGATGTTACGGCAGAGCTTATGCAAACCGCCTGCATCGGTGTGGTGTTCCTTTCGGTTGTGCAAACTCTCAAGGGCTCGGCAAACCGAATGTACCGGTGGTGAATCTGTTTTTCGGCGGCATACTTAAAGTTGTAAGCATGCTCGTTTTGATGAATATAGAGGATATAAACATACAGGGTGCGGCGATATCCACCGTGGTTTGCTATGCCGCGGCAGGCATACTCAACATGGTATATCTCGTGCGCAAAACCAATATGAAGCTCAATCTAGTTGATGTATTCGCAAAGCCCATCATATCCTCGGCTATAATGGGCACGGCGGTTTACTTCACGTATGATCTTCTCTTTGCCGCCATCGACAGCGTAACCGCCTCCACCCTCGCGGCGGTAGCTGTAGGCGTTGTTGTATACGGTGTGCTCATACTCGTATTGCGAATGTTCAGCCCTTCCGACCTTGCATTTATCCCGGGCGGAAAAAGGCTTGAAAAGGTATTATACAGGAGATAAGATTTATGGCTAAGCTTATTATTTGCCCCCTCTCCACCCCATCCACAATTTCAATTAAATCGCTCGAAACCTGCAATAGTGCGACGAGGCTATTCGCGCAAACGAAGCTATCGCCCGTCATGCTCCCATTAAGTGATCTTTCATATGAAACGATGGATGACCTTTATGATTCATCCGAGGATTTCGATGAGCTAAACATCGCCATCGCATCGCGCCTTGTTGATGCGCTTAATAAAGGCGATGTCGTGTTTGCGGTTACGGGCCGCGGTGCGAGCGAACAAATGCTATCATCCATAAAAAAGGCGGTGGAGCCCAATCATGAATTGTGCGTGCTCACGGGCGCAGGCTATGCCGATTCGGTTATGTGGCCAACCACCCCCGCTACATCGAGGACGATATGCGAGGCGAATGCCCTCCCCGTGCACATCGATGCTAAGCAGGATATCTTTATAGAAGAGATCGATACCGCGATACGTGCAGGCGAGGTAAAACTTGCGCTCCTTAGATGCTTCCCCGATGAACACAGCGTGTATCTTGCCCGAATGAACGAGGCAGGCGAGTATAATGTAACCACGCTGCCTCTTTATGCTATTGACCGTGAGAAGAATTTCCACGCGACGAGCGTTTTGTATGTCCCCGGCCGCCCTTTCACCGAGCGGGATAAGCATGGCTATTTTGATGTTAGCTCCATCGTGCACACTTTGCGCGCGCCCGGCGGTTGCCCGTGGGATCGCGAGCAAACCCATGCTACGCTCAAAAAGAATCTAATAGAGGAATGCTATGAGGTAATAGAGGCCATCGATGATGATAACGACGATGCGCTCCTTGAGGAGCTCGGCGATGTTCTGTTGCAGGTTGTTTTCCACGCCGAGATAGCGCGCGAGCAAGGCCGCTTCGATGAGGTGGATGTTTGCACCGCCATCGTTGAAAAACTAAAATTCCGCCATCCGCATATCTTCGCTGAAGATAATGCCAAAAATAGCGCAGAAGTACTCGTTAAGTGGGAACAGCGCAAGAAGGAAGAAAAGCAATTCAAAACCCAAACCGAAGTGTTAAGGGCGGTTCCCAAAAGCCTGCCTGCGCTTATGCGTGCATACAAACTGCAAAAAAAAGCCGCGAATGTCGGCTTCGACTGGGATAGTGCACAAGGCGCGCTTAACAAGCTCGACGAGGAAAAAGCGGAGCTTATGTGTGCTATGAAGGGCGAAGGTGATATCGCGGATGAGATGGGCGATATTTTGTTCACCGCCGTTAACATATCAAGGCTTCTTGGTATAGAACCCGAGGAAGCCCTCGCCAAAGCCTCGGACAAGTTCACCGCGCGATTCGCTATAATGGAAAATTTGGCAGTAGAAAAAGGTAAAATATTGGAAGAAATGTCCATTTATGATAAAGAAAAGCTATGGGTAAATGCAAAAAGTACGATAAATGGGGAAAAAACCTGCAAATAAGGCTTGAATTTAGCTTGAAAGGCTGGTAAAATAGTGCCCAGCCCAAATGGTATGGAAACAATGTCGTTTGGAAAAAATGTATGAAAGAACTATGAGGAGGAAAACTCAACCATGAACAAAACTGACTTGATTGCTGCAGTAGCGCAGCGTAGCGAGCTATCCAAGAAGGATGCCGAAAAGGCAATGAACGCTTTTATCTCCACCGTAACCGAAACTCTTAAAGGCGGCGAAAAGGTTCAGATCGTAGGCTTCGGCGTATTCGAATCCAAGCATCGCGAAGCTCGTAAGGGCCACAACCCCATGACCGGCGCAGAGATCGACATCCCCGCTTCCAATGCTCCCGTTTTCAAAGCCGGCAAAGCATTCAAGGACAGCCTTAACTAATACAAAA
>CAYJPI010000019.1:0-13572 GCA_964372005.1 uncultured Oscillospiraceae bacterium
ATATTCCTTCGGTAGGCCGATGCGCATCCCCTTTACATCCTTGCCGAGCGCGGATGTATAATCGGGATAGTCGATGTTCATGCTCGTTGCATCCATCTTATCCTTGCCGGCTATGGCATTCATAACGAGTGCGCAGTCGGTCACATCGCGTGTGAGTGGGCCAACTTGGTCAAGGCTCGATGCGAATGCGATAACGCCGAAACGGCTTACAGTGCCATATGTCGGGCGCATGCCCACAACGCCCGTAAGGCTTGCGGGCTGGCGGATAGAGCCGCCGGTGTCCGTGCCGATGGAGAACACCGCTTCCTTGGCCGCCACAGCGGCCGCGCTTCCGCCTGAGGATCCGCCGGGCACACGGCTTAAATCATGGGGATTATGAACCGCGCCGAAAAAACTGTTTTCGTTGGCCGAACCCATGGCGAATTCATCAAGGTTGGCTTTGCCGAGCATAACCGCATAGTTTTCATTTAATCGGTCGTACACGCTTGCACTGTAAGTGGGAACAAAGTCCGCAAGCATTTTTGATGCCGCGGTTGTGCGTATACCCTTAGTGCAAAGAAGATCCTTCATTGCATAGGGAATGCCGGCAAGCGGAGGTAGCTTTTCTCCTGCGGCGCGCATCTTGTCCACCTTGTCGGCCATAGCAATGGCAACATCCGAGGTCTTTGTGATGTATGCGTTCACCGCATAGTCGCTCTCCTCGATGCGCGCTATGTACGAGTTTGTGATATCGCGTGCGCTTATTTCCTTCGATTCAAGCATGGTTGACAGCGATTTTGCGCTGTATTCAAGCAATTCGGACATTTATTCCACCACCTGCGGCACTACGAAGCTCGTATCGTCCCGCCCTTTCGCGTTGTTAAGTATAATGTCGCGCTCATACGAGGGCGCACATATGTCCTCGCGGAACACATTCGTCACCGCGACGGCATGGGTCATCGGCTTAACATCTTCTGTGTCAAGCTTTCCTATGGCATTCGCCATTTTGAGTACATTGTCCATGTCCACGGTTAACCGCGATGCGTCCTCTTCTGTCAGATGCAAGCGCGCTAAATGCGCCACATGCTTAATCTGATCCGTTGTAATGTTCAAAATATCCACCGTCCTTTATATAAATAAAAATTTAAGCTATCCAATCATCGAGCAAATGGCCGAATTCGTTTTGGAAATCTTCGAGCCATTCATCGGTCACTCCACTGCCGAAATCTTCGCCGTCGCCGAGGACTCCGTTCATCCAGTACTCGAGCATTTCGCCCACTTCATCATCGAATACGGGAGAATCGGGGGTGTTATCCTCCTGCGCGTTTCCATCGGGCATATCAACGGAATCCCAGTAATCGCGCGCGGATTTATCAACAAAGCATGCCGGATACTCCTGAAAGAGAGTGGGGAACATATCAAGCTCTTCGCAATCATCTATAAGTGCTGTAGAGTAAGCGGTGATATTGCCCATATAGCCCGACACCTCACCATACTCGTATCCGCCATCCTCGGTATAAGTGGTGTACATTATTTCCATGGGATGGTTTTTTTCGATGTAGCGAACCACATCCATCGTAACCCCGTCTACGATGAATTCATCATACACATCCACCGCGCCGAACTGATGCAGTAGCTCATGTGCATATGTTGCAGGGGGTTCGCGATTATCGCTACCGTAGATATCATAGAAATACATGTATGATTTCTCGTAGTACCAAGCCTCGTCATCGCCTTCGACGAAGGGCATGCAGTAGCTTATGCCAGAATCGTTGAGGTATAGCATGAATGCTACACTGTCCGTATCATACTTTTCGATGAGAGCGTCCACGTCGATATTGTCCTCTATCCAGTCGTTAATATCGTCGTTCGAAGCATACTCATTGTCACTATAGTCGGAGGTATCAATTTCCGCGTAGTAGTAAAGATCTTCTTCATCGAATATAAGCTCGGATTCTCTCCCATATCTTTCGGCTTCGGACTCAATAAAGTCGATAGCTATGGCCATGTACTCTCTAACGTAGCCCATATCCTCGCTACTCCAAGGAGAGGTTGACCTATCCTTATCATCAAGGAATATGTTGATGACTATTGAGCGCCCTGCAAGATACTTCGCACTGCCAATGGGGTGATCATCGGGAGGGCTTGCATTTTGTGCCGAGGCGGAAACGGATTCTTCATCGCTTGCACCCCTAGCAATATCAAGCATACTATCGAGAGAATCGGATACGCTCCTAGATGGTTCGGACAGTTTTTTTTCGGTAGTTTCCTCCTGCGAAGCTACGAAATTGGTAATCAAGGCAGGCATGCATCCCGATAGAAGCAAGCAAAGCGCCAATGAAAGCGAAATAAGGGTTAATCGCCTAGTATTTTTCATTCTATTACCTCCTTATAATGTGCACACGGCATACGCATGCATTATCATTATAATGGTTTTTGGATAAGAAAAAAAGGGGGTTAGGGTATTTTGTTTGCGACAATTATATGAATAGCTCCATTTTTATAACATTTCCCTTGACATTCCCTCTTAAAAAGCGATAGAATCACTTGTTAGTTGACAATAAAACCTCTGCCAACATCGAATTGCCGGGGGAATATCATTTAAAACGGAGATACATATGCAAAATAATGCTCAATCGCAGGAACATCTTGCTACAATGCCGGTGGGAAAGCTGCTTCGAAGCCTCGCTATACCGGCCATTACGGCACAAATCATAAACCTACTTTACAATATCGTTGATAGAATTTATATCGGCCGCATAGAAGGAATAGGCGCGGATGCATTGACGGGCGTTGGCGTTACCATGCCGATTATTATGGCAATTTCGGCATTCGCGGCGCTTATAAGCATGGGCGGAGCGCCACGCGCGGCCATCGCGCTTGGCCGCAAGGATGAAAAGGGTGCAAACCGTATCCTCGGCAACTCGTTTACGATGCTCCTAATTATCACCGCGGTGCTGACTGTGGTGTTGCAACTTTTTGGGCGAGATCTACTCTTATTGTTCGGTGCGAGTGAAAATACCATCGTATACGCATGGGATTATATGAGCATCTATTCGCTCGGAACCATATTCGTGCAACTTGCGCTTGGATTGAATATGTTCATCACCACCCAAGGATATGCAAAAACGAGCATGATGACCGTTACCATAGGCGCGATAAGCAATATCATACTCGATCCGATATTTATTTTTGTTTTCGGTATGGGCGTTCAAGGTGCCGCACTCGCTACGGTTATATCGCAGGGCGTGTCAACCGTGTTCGTTTTACGCTTTTTAACCGGAGAAAAAAGCACATTGCGCATCAAAAAAAGTGATATGCGCTTGGATGGCAAGGTAATACTTCCCGGGCTTGCGCTCGGATTATCCCCGTTTATAATGTATTTCACCGAAGCCATATTATCCGTTTGCTTCAACACATCCTTGCTTCGATATGGTGGGGACGTTGCCGTCGGTTCGATGACAATACTTGCAAGTGTTATGCAATTCGCCATGCTACCGCTTACCGGCCTTACTCAGGGCGCTCAGCCCATTATCGGCTATAATTACGGTGCAGGAAAAATCGACCGTGTAAAGGATACCTTTCGGATTCTACTCATAGTAAGCCTTAGCGTTTCCTGTTCGATTTGGGCATTGAGCATGCTCTTTCCCGGTATGCTCGCCGCAATGTTTACGCCCGATGAACAGCTTATCGAATACGCATCATGGGCGATGCGCATTTACATGGGCGCATCACTTTTGTTCGGCGCGCAGATAGCTTGCCAGAACACCTTTGTGGCGCTCGGATACGCAAAAATCAGCCTTTTCCTTGCGCTTTTAAGGAAGGTGATATTGCTTATACCGCTAATATTCATACTTCCTAACTTCTTTGATAATAAAGTAATGGCCGTGTTCTTGGCGGAACCCGTGAGCGATAGTATCGCCGCCATAACCACGACCATTTGCTTCTTTATATCGTTTAGAAAGCTACTCAAAAAATCAAAAACGGATTGATAAACAAAGGCATTGCCGGCTATCGCATTTTAATATCCTTTTTCGAGTATCCAGTCCGCTATTTCAACCGCTTCCTTCGAGGATAGCTCCACCACGCGTGATGCCATCTCCCTTGAGGAGAAGTGCGAGCCGATGAGTAGCGGTGCGATGCTCTCGATAAGCTCTTCATCCATCGCATCGGAGTATACTTTCGCATTTACAATAACCCCATCGCGAAGCTCAAGGCAAATCATAACTCCACCCCATGTGAAACGTGCGCCAAACTCGATGTCAAAGCGTGGAGTGCGCCCGAGTCGCCAATCCCAAGATGCATACCTTTCGATCATCATGTCAAGATCGGGAGTCATGAACGAATCGTCATAATATAACTGCGCCGGCCCATATTCCTTAATGAAAGAGTTGATAAGTGCCGTTTTCATATCATCAATAGTGATGGTATTATTGTGCTCGCATAAATTTTCCACGCGCGATCGCACGCTCTTTATACCCTTCGCGTCGAGCTTGTCCTTCGGCGGTGCGAGATAGCGTGATAGCTTGCCCATATCCACATCGATCAACAAAGTGCCGTGGTGCATCCCAACTTTCCCCGTGAAGCGAAAAGCATTACCCGAAAACTTTGCACCGGTTTTAGAAATCACCAGGTCATTTCTTCCGGTAAATTCCGTATCGATCCCGAATGACTTCGTAGCCCCCTGCACAACTTTGAATTGGCGCTCCAAATCATACACATGCCGTGGGACGATGAAAGTGAAATTGAGATTACCAAGATCTTGGAACACTGCACCGCCGCCCGAGCTTCGCCGTGCGAGCTGTCCATTTTCATCTTCGAGCAAAGCCACTGTGCACTCATTCCATGCATTTTGGTTTTTTCCGATTACTACGGTGTTTTGATTTTGCCAAAGGTAAAGCGTCGCACCAAGGCGAGTTGCTTGCTCGTCGAAAAGATATTCTTCGAGTGCAAGGTTGAAATATGGATTATGGTTTGTCCCCATAACAATGCGGTTGTTCATAGTGCCACCTCGTTTCTACATTAATATTACCTTAGTTTTGAAAAAAAAGCTATTCAATATTTCAAAAAAATGTTATTATACTCATAATGAGCAAGCAAATAGTTGGAATATATGCCACGAAGCGAGAAATATGTCAGAATATAAAATTTTGCAGGATGTTTACGTTAATATTGCATTATGGGATTGACAAAAGTATCAATTGGGTATAATCTACACAAATATACACTTGAGAATCATCGGTTTTATGTTCACATCATTTACGAGCATTATCATCATGAATCGACGGTTCCATTTAAGGAGTCACACATGAACGTGAAGTGTACGGATGCCTACATGGCTGCCATCAAACAACGCATCATGACGACCATATCGGATGAATTTTCTTGTGAATATAACGAAAATGCTGTACTTTGCCCCGCAAGGGGACGCTATTTAATAAGAAGCAGTGCGCCGCAAAAGCACGGAGCTGATGCTTTGGCTTGGGCGCACGTGCTCAACGAGAAGCGAGAGAAGTTTGGCAATCTTTTCGGTGTACCCTTTATAAAGAGCGTTTGCGTGGATTCCGGGCAGCTGGCATTTGTCCTGACGGATGATTATTACACCGCCGCTTTGCTGCATGCGAAAAACACGCTCGATAAGCCTAAGGCGCTCTATTCCGGGGATGATGTGGAACTTTGTGCATTCTGGCGGATGAAAATGCTTGCAAGAAAAGGCGGGGAAAGTTGCCCGCCATATCCGAGCATACAAAGGGCGGCATTTTTATCACTGGCGATTGTTTCGCGATTGGGCGACAACCGAGCGTTGAAATTGCGACTTCAAGAAGCATCACAAGCGTTGTTGACGATGACACATTTTGCTGAACGAGCCGACCGATCAAAGCTTTTTAACATGAGCGGGCTCGTGGGCGATGCGGCATCGAGATTGATTTATATGGGTATAAAGGCCAAGGAATTAGAACAAGACAGGAGGATTTATTTATGTTGATGAGATGGTACGGACATTCCTGCTTCCTTTTTGAAAGCGAAAGCGGATCGAGAATTTTGATCGATCCTTGTGAACCCAAGACGGGATACATGCTATCGGATATTAGGACGGATGCGGTGGCTAGTAGCCACGATCATTATGATCACAATTATTTTGCGGCCGCAGTAGGTACACCCGAGCGTATAACCGAGGCGGGAGAGTATCGTGTGGGCGACATTACGCTCACGGCAATCCCCACTTTTCATGATGAGGATAAGGGCGCTAAGCGTGGCATGAACCTCATGTTCCTTATCGATATCGATGGGATACGCATTGCACACCTGGGCGACCTTGGGCACATGCTCGATGAAAATGCAATTAGCAATATGGGCAATGTTGATGTGCTGTTACCCCCTATAGGCGGCACATACACGATCGATTATGTAGTAGCAAGGCAAATCGCCAATGCGCTTAATGTGCGCATGGTGATCCCGATGCACTATCGCTTGAGCGAGGCAAATTCGAAGGAACTTTTACCGCTCAAGCCGCTACTTGATACCGCTGTCGATTGCAGCATCCACATGCTCAACCAATGCGAATGCAATTTGAGCAAGGATAGCATCGGCGATAATCGTTTGCTTATACTCGATCCTTGCAAGCCCGACTGCGGATGCGAATAGCATACTATCGCTAAATTTGCTACAATAAAAAACCGCCAAGCTCAACCCATTCGGGAAAAGCTTGGCGGTTGTTTTTTATGCCGCGATTTTCTCTTTGCTTTTTACACTCTTCTTAACGAGGAAGATGAGGATAACAGCAACCAAGGAGCATGCCGCCGCGATGGCGAACGCCGGGAACATCTTGTCCATGTCGCCGCCTGCAAGGTCGAGGAAGTAACCTGCAATGTACGAGGATACAACCGCCGCCACGCCGAAGCCGAGAAGAACCATACCGTAGTTGGTTGCAACATTCTTCGTACCGAATATTTCAGCGGTTAAGGAAGGGTAGTTGGACAAAAGGCCGCCGTAGAAGAAGCCGATGCATGCGATGAGCACGAAAATGAGATAACCTTGCGCATAGTTCACAAGCAATGCCATGGCGCATGTACCGAACATAAGTATCGTCAATGTGTTGAAGCGGCCGATTTTATCCGAGATGAGCCCCCAAACAAAACGTCCTGCCGCATTGGATATCGATATTGCAAGAACGCCGACCGTTGCGATTTCAGCCATGCCGCGTCCTGCCGCGATGGGCTTTGCAAAGCCTATCATCATGAGGCCGCCCATGCAAGCGAGCATCATGGATGCGGTGATCATGTAGAATTCCTTGCGCTTTAGTATTTCGAACGCACCGCCGCCTTTAGCTGTTGTGACTTCGGCTTTCTTGGGTTCTTCGGGCATGTCGAGGAAGAGAGAGCCACCCGTGCACACAACGAGGAAGATGATCGACATTATGCGAAATGCCGCAAATTCGCCTTCGCCTGCGCCACCATTAGCGGCAATTATCGATTCAACGATGGGGGTGAATACAAGGCCGCCTGCACCGAGTGCCGCCACTATAAGCCCGGACACGAAGCCCTTTCTTTCAGGGAACCATTTTTGCACACATGCGATGGTTGTGGAATATGCAAAACCCATGCCGACGCCGCCCATAACACCATAGGTGAGCCAGATAAGCTCGGGGAATGCAGGCGTTGCGAGCGATGCGAGGAAGAATCCTGCCGAGAGGATCAATCCGCCCGACATAACCACGTACTTGAGGGGGAATCTGTTTGCGAGCAATCCGCCCAAAACGCTACCAACGGTAAGTACGGCAAGGAGGATGGAGTAGGTAAGGCTTGCCTGTGCATTGTTGCCATCAAAGAGTGTGTTTGCGATGCCTGTTTGGAACACGCTCCAAATATAGGCAACGCCGAGGCACAGCTGGATGGCGATACCCGCCAAGAGGATGATGTTACGGTTCTTTGTCTTTGTCATTTTCTTTCTCCCATAATTTTTTTCGAGCGTCCTTGCTCGATGTGTGCTGAATCATGCCGAAAAAAGAAGAGCCGCAGCGTTTGCTGCGGCTCTTAAAAGCAATCGTATGCTCACTCGAGTCCCGTATCAGCCAAACGCCAAGAAGCCTTATCGATAATGACGATAACGCTTAGTAGAATGACGACTAGGGCAAATACGATCGAATGTATCATTGTGTGCTTCCTTTCAATTTCGGTAATGTTGTGCATTTTACAGCATTCAAACGCATGTGTCAAGCGTTTGAGCAAAAAAAGGTCACAGAAATTTTCCAATGGTGCTACCGGTTATCCAAAAAATGCATGGCTCTGCTGTGGGTTTCCTTGTCAAGAAGTATCTCTATATCCGTGCCGGACTCGCCATGTTCTTCGGTTAAAATTCGCCCGTCACTCCTTAGCATATTCATGAGATCATAGCGAGCATAGGGTATGAACAATCGATACTTTTGAAGCGACGAGGACAGCTCCTTTTCTATCGTCGCAAGCAAATCATCAAGGCCAAGTTTTTCCTTCGCGCTAACGTGAACCCACTTGCCGCGATGCGCGGGTGATGCTCCATCCTTATCGACCTTGTTGTACACATTGATGCATGCGGTATCTGCCGCGCCGAGGTCGGCCAATACATCCTCGACAACATGCATCTGCGTGTCATAGTACGAGCTTGCGCTGTCCACAACATGCAACAATAAATCGGCATGCGATACCTCCTCGAGCGTTGCGCGGAAGGCGTTTACAAGTTCGTGAGGGAGCTTGTTTATGAAGCCGACGGTGTCGGAGAGCAGTATTTCCATGCCGCCGGGGAGCGTTATGCGCCTAACGATAGGGTCAAGCGTGGCAAAAAGTGCATCCTTTTCAAGTGCATCGCTTCCGCTTAGCGAGTTTAGGAGTGTGGATTTTCCTGCATTGGTATATCCCACAAGAGCGACGAGTGGTATAGCATTTTTCTCGCGCTTCTCGCGCCGCAACTGCCTCTGCTTGGATACCTCCGCGAGCGATTCCGTTAGCTCATATATACGCCTGCGGATGCGGCGCTTATCCACCTCAAGCTTCTTTTCGCCCGGGCCGCGCGTGCCTATGCCGCCGCCCAAGCGCGATAGCGAAGTGCCCTGCCCCGTAAGGCGCGGCAAGCGATAGTTAAGCTGTGCAAGCTCCACTTGCAATTTGCCCTCACGTGTTTGTGCACGCGATGCGAATATATCGAGTATGAGCGCGGTTCGGTCGATGACGGGGCGCCACAACAGAAGTTCCAAATTGCGAAGTTGCATGGGCGATAATGTATCGTCGAAAACGAACAAATCAACCTCTTTTGCACTCGCTAGCAATCTAAGATCCTCTGCTTTTCCCGAGCCTATGAATGTCGCCCGATCGGGTACATCCTTTTTCTGGGTGCTTACACCCACAACCTCGCCGCCGGCGGTTTTAACGAGCTCTGCCAGCTCCGCATAGGTGTCATACGGCGCATCGCTTACAAGCCCAGATAGCATAACGCGCTGGGGTTTATCCTCGGTGGTTTCAACGCTCGTTTGCTTCAAACCGTCATCCGCGGTGACGATGGCATGCATGAGCGCCCTTTGCGGAAGTTTGAGAGGGGAGAGGGGGCCGTATTCAAGTACGGTGTACCCTTCTTCTTCGTCCCTTTCTCCGAGATATGCCGCATAGAAATCGCGTGCCTTCCCATCCTTCACGCCGATGGCGCTCATGCAATCGAGCTTCATGGTGCGAAGCGTACCCGTATCGACATCGCTAAGCCTGCCGCTTCCATTCGGATGGGTGTGGATGCACCTAACGCCCGATAGCCTGTCCTGGTTTCGAACAAGGCGCATGTCCGGCATTGCTACGCTTCGGCTATCGCCGATGCTAACATCAACAATTCGCCCATCGCGCGAGAGATACACCGATATTTCCCGGGAAATTTGGCCGGTAAAATACGCTAGTGCCTCAACGAGTTCCGTGGGTGCAAACGTGTCAGACCCCGCCTTGATATCGTAAAGCGCGAGGATTTCATCGAGTAATGTTGCTTTAATTCCGGCAATATTGCCATTCACTTTGTTTTTCATACACTTAGTATAGCAAGTTTTTGAGGAAACACAATTGAAAAGGGATTATTTTTCAACGTTTTTTTCATCACTCCTATCACGCCACTGCACAAAAGCGAGCACGGTTAAAAATACTCCAAAGCCTTTTCTAAGTATATCCGCATCGATCCATGATGCCAAGATCGAACCGATGATAGCACCCATGCCGCCAAAAAGCACATAGGGACGCGCTACCTTAAAGTCGATTCGTCCATTTTTACGGTGCACCCATATCGCAAGTAATGCCCCGGGTAAAAAAGCTAATAGGTTTGCGCTTTGTGCACCGTGCTGTGAAACTGAAAGAAGTATCGTCAAAATAGGGATGAGTGCCGTGCCGCCGCCCATCCCCATGCCCGAGAGAACGCCGGATAAGAGCCCGGCCAATATGTACCATATCGTATCCATAGGCTAAAATAACAGCCGAAGACCCGCGGCGAGCATGGATATCGAGAATATTCGCCTGAGCCACTTCGTGCTGATCTTGCCGAGTAGTTTCGCCCCCAACAGGCTACCGGGCAATAAACCGATGGCCACGAAAGGGACGACCTGCCAATCTACATGCCCGAGAAAAAAATATACGCATATGCTAACTATCGACAGCGGAAGCATTACAACAAGAGCCGTCGCGTGGGCTTTATCGCGCGTAAGCTTCTCCTTTTTCCTTAGCGCATATACCGCAATCATTCCGCCACCACCACCGAATAACCCATTGATTATGCCTATCATGAAAGCGAGTAATGGCGCTTTCGAACGTTTTTTTGTATTTTTCATTCAACTACTTTACCCAATTCGTTATTCTTTAATTCGTCGGCCAATCAGTGATGCAATATTGAGGTTATGTCGATATGAAACAACGCATCACTCAACCTCAAGATAATATATGTAATTTTTCTAAAAAAATTGAAAAAAGATGGATGCAATCATGGAATACATATGCTATACTGGTAAAAGCGTTCGATCCAAGTGCATTAACTTGATTAATAACTCAGGGCAGCGGTACACATCATGCAATAGTAAAAGGTAATTTTTCACATGTGGTGGATGCCGTTTAATGCAAAACGGACATCGCCATTTTTTATTGTTAAATAGTTCGCAATAATAATCTGTTAAGGTGAAGAAAGGAAGGTGTTGGCATTGAAGCATTCCTTCAAGGGTGGTATACATCCTATGCACAGGGAGCATGAAGGCAAACTCCCCACGCGTGATGAGCCCATAAGGGATTTCGTATCGGATAGTGTATGTATTCCGATGGGTATGCATCTGGGGCCACCGAGCAATCCCATCGTAAAAAAGGGAGACTATGTAAAGGTTGGCCAAGTGATAGCGGAGCCCGTGGGATTCTTGGGAATACCCGTTCACGCGTCCGTTTCGGGTGAAGTTACAGCGGTAGGGCCGCGTCCGTATCTTACGGCCACTCCTGCGGTATGTGTGTCCATCCAAAATGATTTTACCGATACATGGGATGAGAGCATAAAGCCCATGGGTGATGTTGAAACCATCGACCCTGCGCTCATCGTTCCTGCAATTAAGAATGCGGGTATATGCGGCATGGGTGGCGCGAGTTTCCCCACGCATGTTAAGCTCACCGTAGGCGAAGGCAAGCACTGCGACACGATTATACTAAACGGCGCAGAGTGTGAAACATTCCTCACCGCCGATTATCGCATGATGCTTGAAACCCCCGAACGCGTTGTGGATGGGCTTCGTGCGGTTTTGCGTGCGCTCAATGTTAAGCGCGGTGTAATCGCCATCGAGGATAACAAACCCAAAGCCATCGAAGCGATGAAAAAAGCGGCCGAAGGGCGCGAAGGCGTAGAGGTTGCCACGCTTAAAACGAAGTATCCCCAAGGCGGAGAAAAACAGCTCATTCAAGCCATCACGGGCAGGCAGGTTCCCCAAAAGAAGCTCCCCCTCGATGTGAATGTAATCGTGCTCAATGTAAGCACCGCCGCCGCAATTGCGGACATGATAAAGACCGGAACGCCCCTCATCTCGCGCATAACAACCGTTACGGGTTGCGTAAAGCATCCTGCAAATTTGCGCCTTCGCGTTGGTACGATATTCGGCGATGCGATAGGTGAATGCGGTGGTTACAGCGAGGAGATCGGCAAGCTTGCCGCCGGCGGAGGGATGACGGGCATATGCGCCCCGAATGATGACATCCCCATGACCAAAGCGACAAACGGCATAGTATCCTACAGCTTGAAGGATGCCGCGCTGATGACCGAAGGCCCCTGCATTCGCTGTGGGCGTTGCGTTGAAGTTTGCCCCACTTCGCTCGATCCTTATCTCCTAAAGCACTACTGTGATACGGACAAGCTCGACCTTGCGGCCGCCCATAATGTTATGGACTGCACGATTTGCGGAAGCTGTTCGTACATCTGTCCCGCACGAAGATATCTTACGGCATCGTTTAAGAATGCCAAGGAAAAGATCATGCGTGCTCAGAGAAAGGGGTAAGGAATGAATCTACGTATTTCAACTGTTCCGCACATTCGTTGCCATGATACAACGGCACGTTTGATGTTGGATGTAATAATCGCTCTCGTGCCGACGAGTGCGGCGGCGATATACTTCTTTGGAATCGGCGCGGCCATTCATATGGCAATCTGTATAGCGGCATGTGTGCTATCTGAGTACCTGTATCAGAAGCTTACGCATAAGGACATTCGCATAGGCGACCTTTCGGCAGTGGTAACAGGGCTTATACTCGCTTTGAACCTACCCGTCGGTGCACCTTGGTGGATGGGAGTTGTTGGATCCGTCGTTGCTATCATACTTGTAAAGCAGTTCTTCGGCGGCATCGGCGATAATTTCGTAAATCCGGCACTGGCCGCACGTGCGGTGCTTCTTGCAAGCTGGCCCGTGCAGATGACGAGCTTTGTAACAGCCGGTGTTGATGCGGTATCGAGCGCAACTCCCCTTGCAGGCTACGAAGCATCGATGATCGACCTGTTCATCGGAAACATCCCGGGGTCAATCGGCGAGGTTAGCAAGGCAGCGATACTTCTTGGCTTCCTATACTTGCTCGTGCGTAAAACCATCTCGTGGAGAATCCCCGTGGTGATGATAGCTACGACGGCGCTCTTCTCGTGGATGCTCGGCGACGATCCGCTCACCGCGATACTTTCGGGTGGCGTACTCTTCGGTGCTGTGTTCATGGCGAGCGATTATACAACCAGCCCCATGACCCCCAAGGGACAGATGGTGTATGCCGCATTTGCAGGCCTCATCGTTGTGATAATCCGTAACTTCGGTGCTTACCCCGAGGGTGTTACATATGCGATACTGCTCGCTAACATAATAACCCCGCTTCTTGATAAGTACATTCGCCCCAAGGTATACGGTTATGTCGCTCCCGAAAAAACCAAGGAGGTGAAGACAAATGCGTGACAAGAAACTCTCTAACGTATTTATGGACGGCGTTTTGTGGGAGAATCCCACCTTCCGCCTAGTTCTGGGTGCATGCCCCACGCTTGCCGTTACATCGAGCGCGATGAACGGTATCGGCATGGGCGCGGCCGCAACTTTCGTTCTTATCG
>CAYJPI010000020.1:0-13437 GCA_964372005.1 uncultured Oscillospiraceae bacterium
TCTCTGGCGTCGTCCCAGCCGTTGGAGCGAATGCGAAGGCCACGTTGCTATGGAGCTTTACGGCACACCTTGCGGCGTTGTCGGACATCCGTCCGGTGCAACAGCTGCGAAGGCTAAGAAGCCTCTCCTTTGCATCCTACGCTACATCACCATCCTCGTTGAAGAGTACATCGAAACCTACCCGGCAGGCAAAGTGCCCAAGACCGAGGCAATGGTTCTTCGTACCGACGAAGAGATGGCTCCCTACCTCAAAGAGCCTTTGAGCGAAGGTTGGAAGAGCGTTTACGGCATTCCCAAGCTCGCATACTAAACCAAAGAAACATAATAAAACGCCTATTTACCGCTGCCCGATTGGGCAGCGGTTTTAAAAAACAAAGGAGAAGGACAAATGACAAAGAGGCAAGCTTTTAAAAACGCTTTCACGCCACCTTATACGGGGCCGCTGTTTGTTGATCTAGGTAAACACATTGGCTCGATTCATGAAAAAGCGTATGCGAAATTCAAGGAATGTCTCCCTGAGCTTGAGTTGAAAAATGATGGAATCTACGCCGATAAGATGGCGATGACAATAATCCCTGATGAAAGCTTACTTGAATATCTCGGCGTGGATATACGCTGGGTATATCCACAGCATATGGCGCTCGCCACAATGCTATCGGACACGCGCTACAAGGATATGTGGGGTGTGGAATTTCAATTTTCCGGGGAGCACTGGGATATTGCATCTTCTCCATTAAAAGATGCGGAGGACTTAGAGGATCTTCAAAACTTCGATTGGCCTAACCCCAATGATCCACGCATGTTTGCCGGCCTAAAAGAGCGAGCAAAGAAAATTCATACCACAACGGATTACGTAATCGGTGCGGATGGCCTTAAAAACGGCCTCCTCCAAACTGCGCTGTGGGTGCGTGGCTACACGGAATTTTTCTGCGATCTTTTAACGAACGAAGAGTTTGCCGAAAAGTTAATGGATATCATCACGGAAAATATAATCGCAATGTGGAAAGCATATCTTAAAGAGGTTGGCGAGTATGTACAGCTTGTAGTACTTACGGATGATTATGGTATGCAAAACGCGCCCATGATATCGAAAGAAATATTCCTCAAATTCATTGCGCCGCGAAACAAAAAAATAATAGATGCGATAAAGGCTGAAGCTGATGTTAAGGTATTCTTCCATTGCGATGGGGCAATAACCCCGTTTATTGATGATATGGCGGAGTTTGGTGTGGATATACTCAATCCCATACAGGTATCCGCGTACGGCATGGAAGATACGAAGGCCCTCAAAAATAGATTTGGCCATAAAATTGCCTTTCATGGCGGCATGGATGTGCAGCAGGTACTGCCTAATATGTCTGCTAAGGAAGCGTATGCTGAGGCGATGTTAAGAATATCGCATCTGCACGGAGGTGGCGGAGGGTACATATTCTCGCCATGTCATAATATTGGGCATGATATCCCGGTTGAAAATATCTTAGCTATGTATCGTGCGGCGGCGGATTATAAGGAATCGGGCAATGGCATCTGCTGATTTATAAGCTTGCTGAAGCTTTGGCCGGGAGCTCTTTTGCCCCGATTGTTTTGCCCCCGCTTTAGATATTGTCGGCACTACCTAAAGCGGGGGTGTTTTCTCAATATTCACATGAAGTTTTTATAAGCTCAATCATGCACTGCATCGAGGCGGTGAAAAATTTATCTTTATGGTGCACCAAGCAAAAATGGCGATCCCAATCGTTGCTATCTATCCTCAATGTCGATATACTACCGTTTTGAATTTCATCTACAAGTAGCCGTGGTGACATTACAGCCAAACAGTTATTGTCCATTATTGCGTGCTTCATCGCTTCGGGGAATGGCGCCTCAACCTTTTTTCGAATTTCAACATTGTGCTTGCTTAGGTAATTATCAAAACACTCGCGCGTGCCGCTTCCGCTTTCGCGCACTACAAAATCCATGTGATGTAAGTCCTCGGGCTTAAACGATGCTTTTTTTGCAATTTCGTGCGATACATGAAAAGCTAGCACGAGATTATCATCTACTATCGGTGTGCAAATTAGATCCTTGCTCTTTACTTTGCCCTCCACAAGCGCAATATCCAACTCGCCCATAAGTAGCTTCTCCTCTATAACATGTGTATTACATATCGTAGAGATAATATCAACATGTGGAATGCTCTTCTTGCATTGTTTTAGAAGTATCGGCAGTATGCAAGAACCGCATGTAATCGTCATACCCAGGTGAATATGTTCCATTGAGGCCGCATCGTTCATGGCATTTTCAAGTGCATCAAACTGCGCCACTATGCTTTTTGCATAACTCATCAATTCCTTCCCGTTAGCTGTTATATACAAACGTTTCGATAATCGCTCAAACAACAATGTATTATAATGCGTCTCAAGTTCTTTAATAACCTGGCTGACCGTTGATTGCGAAAAGTGTAGTTTTTGCGCGGCACGGCTCATGCTTTGCAATGTAGCTACCTCTAAAAATACACGTAGATGCCTGATCGTCATGCCTAATCTCCTCTCAACATTTATTGTCCATCGCGTTTACCGATGATTATCATTGAATATTATCGCTTTCTATTGTACAAGTCAAGTGATATAATGGCATAGTGCTACAATTAAACAAGCAAATATAGCACAATATGGCATAAAAGTCCTCGGGTATCAAAACACTATTGTTTTGAAGGCGGAAATTTACATTCGGTGAAGTGAAAGTTTAAATAAGAAAATAGGAGAAATCTATTATGGCAACATTAACAATCAGCCCTGAAAATGAAAAGAGAGTAAAGGCGCTCGGTTTTTTGAGCAACAAGGGAACAGATGAGTTTTCGGGACGCATAATCACGGTGAATGGCAAAATCAATGCACAGCAACAAAAGGTTATAGGCGAAGCAGCCGAACTTTTCGGCAATGGCAATGTAACGTTCACCACAAGATTAACGATTGAAGTTCAGGGCATTCACTATGACAACATCGAAAAATTCAGAGAGTATATAGCAAAAGCAGGCTTGAAAACAGGCGGCACGGGTTCAAAGGTGCGCCCGATTGTAGCATGTAAGGGCACCACATGTCAATATGGTTTGTGCGATACCTTTGGCGTATCTGAGAAAATTCACGAACGTTTCTTTGAAGGGTATAACACAGTTTTGCTTCCGCACAAGTTCAAAATTGCAGTTGGCGGATGTCCAAACAACTGCGTAAAACCTGATTTGAATGATATCGGAATCATAGGCCAGTATATTCCAAATTACGATAAAGACAAGTGCGTGGGTTGCAAAGTTTGCGGCATTGAAAAAGCATGTCCCATAAAATGTGCAAAAAAGGTAGATGGCATCTTAACAATCGGCGATGATTGCAATAATTGCGGGCGATGCATTGGCAAATGCCCATTTAACTGCATTGAAGATGGCACATACGGTTTCAAGATATACATTGGCGGACGCTGGGGCAAGCAAGTTGCACGCGGTATTCCTCTTACAAAGATCTTCACAAGTGAAGATGAGGCCTTGCTCGCTATAGAAAAAGCTATTCTTTTGTATCGTGAAAAAGGAATCACAGGCGAGCGCTTTTCCGATACCATAGAACGCCTCACATTCGATGCGGTAAACGCTGAAATTATTTCGGATGAAATTATGGATCGCAAACAAACCATCATCGATGTGGATTTGGGCGGAAGTGGCGGCGCAACCTGCTAAGTCTAAGCTGAAATACTGCAAGGTTATCATTCGCGTTTGACAAAATCGAACCATATGCATAGAATAAGAGCCTGTTAACACAATCCTTCACTGTGCTAACAGGCTCTATCTATAGATTGAATATTATTTTGCCCAGTCTATTCGTACGATTTGTTGCAACTCTACAATCGGAAGATCCACTTTCCAGCCCTCTTGCGTTTGTTCGACTTTAAGCTCTTGCTCATATGGATACACTAAAGATACCTTCGGTGCATTTTTGGTGTTATTGATATGCAATTTCCCACCGCTGATGGGTAGCGTTTGCCCATGGAAGCGCTTAGGAAGTTGCGAAATTTGGTGAACGATGGCGCTATTCTCGTCATGGGAGAAGGCGTTTCTCATCGCATCGGGGGCTTGCATTTCGACATGTAACATCGGTGCAGGCATGTTTTTCATTATCGATCCGAACAGTTCATTGCAAATTTCATAGGTTTCGTCCGCTGCCATTGTAAACAAATCAAATGCACAATAATATGCGCTTCCTTTGCCGTAGGTATTCTTTACAACGGCGGGGAGGCTTGTAGCGTCACCCGGTGGCGGTGCCCACCAGTTGATCCAATTTTCGGCATCGCAACGAACGCAGGGCAGAATGAATGTCGCGAGCGAGCTTCCTGTGGTAAGTGCGGTTTCTATGAAGAAATCGCTTATGGGTGGCGTGGTCACTCCACTAAGAAGCGGCTTACAATCCGTTGAATTTTGAACATATGCGCTCCAATCGTTTATAGCATAATCGTCGCGTATGCGATTGTAGGAAGTGCCGAACAATTCATCGAGCATTCCACCTTCGCGCATGGATAAATCTTCGCCATATAAGCCGGTTTTACCCGAAGCTATAACATGTCCGCCGTTTTCAACAAAGCGCATTAGGCGATCCTTCAACTCATCTGTTACGATGTACATCTCGGGAAGGATAAGTATGTCGTATCCGGATAAATCGTCAGTTTCCGTCTCGGGTATTACTGTATAAGGAATGGCGCAGTGCTCGCATAGCTTCATAGCGCCAAGCAAAGCGCGAGTGTGAGGATCCATGTGCTTGAGCCTTAATATTGCATCGGGGTACATGGGCGTTTCTTCGATTTGCCCCGAAAGGTCGCTTTGCAGTATGCCCGCGTAGCGCACGGGCTTGCGACCCTCCAAGTGTGGATGCATCAGCTCGATTTCACGGTATGCTGCGCCTATGAGCTTAGCTTCCTGCATATCGAGAGTACCGTCAACATGCTGTGCTCCGCTATACATTCCTCCGCGGCATCCTTGTGCGGCTATTTCAGATAAGTCTGCTATATAGCGAGCCGCAGTGGGATAATTGTACACGGCGGAAAACTCGCCGGGCACCATAATGGGGAAACGTCCCTTTGCCGTGTCACGCGTGTAGAGCGAAGAAAACCAGTGATCCTCGAGAACGGGCTCTGCAAATTGATAATCGAGTAGCCTTCGCACTTCGACGGGATAGTGACTGGCAAAATTTATGGTTACTGCGAGTGTTGGATCTATGGCCTTGGTTCTGTCGCAAAGCTCCGCTACGAGTTCGGTACTGCATGTGGTTAAGAATGCGTGTATGTCCTTGCGGCGACTTTGTACTTGGTCGGCTTCTTCGGGAAGGTCATAACCATACTTATTCTTAAACGCACTCTTGCAAGCATCGCAATAGCAAAGCGAACTACCGCATATGTCAATGAACAGCGCATCGGGAGAATAGTTTGATACTATCTCCTCGAGTTGTAACATGCAATGCTCGCGATAGCCGGTTTGCATACAAACTATGTCCCACTTGGCATATTTATCATCGCGGATAATGGGCTTTCCTTGCGGATCGACCGCACGCCAATGTGGATGACGACGAGCGGCGCCCGAATCATACTCGAAGCAGTAATATGCTACAAACTCGATATCCTTGCGCTTTGTTATATCGCGTATTTCACGCACAAAGTCCACACCCTTTAATGCAGGGTGCATAACTGCACCTTCTACCTTTGTAGGATAATACGACGATCCCCAATGATCCTTACAATAGAGCATTAGCGCATCGATATTTGCAAGTTCGAAAAATTCTTCATATTCAGAAAAGTTTAGCTTGTCAAATGTTATGCAGGGATGCTCGGGCGAGTGATGATCGATTAAATACATGCGGTAACGGGACTTGTACAGTTCACTCATGTTATTCTCCATTCAGCCTTTATACGTCAGCACAAATAAGTGTTTCCATGAGCACTAACGCTAAGAATTGTTTAACACCTTTCATTTTGCTTACGAAAAAAATCAATGGCTAAATGCCGTGTACACGCTCATTCCAAGCTTCCACCCTTCCTTTTCAAAAACTCTAACAAGCTAAATGCCTTACCGGGTGGTAGATGCCAGAAACAATCGCCGTCATCATCGTTAATCAGCGAACTTAGGACGCTTACATGCCCCTTCGCTTCAAGGATGGGGAGATTTAGCTGCGCCGAAACGGGAACGATAGCTCTCTTTGCAGCTTCTACATCGAAAGCGTTTGTGCATAATATTGTGAGGGACTTGTAGCTTGCAAGCATCACATCATAAATGCGGCGTGCTTTTTTTGAGCCGTATTTTTCAACATCACGTAGGTAGGCGTTCCCCAAGAAAAGCTCATCTTGGAGCCAACCTTCGGTGAAATACATCGTTGTGTGATCGCGCTTGCCGCAAAGCAACATCCCTATACAATCATCGAAAAGTGGTAGAACGAGCGTTGCGCTGTTGCACTTTATGCCATTGAGGGCGTTACCGCAAAAGCCAAATGCCAGCAACACTGTGTCCACCTCTATGGGCAAGGTATCGAGCGTTTCTTGTAGCTTGGCGCGCAACTTATCCGGCCATTCGTGCAAGCCACGGTCGATCCATATGACCTGCATGTCGTTGGGGATAATCGATTTGAGTTCATTTTCCAACATAGAACAAGCGATTAAAATGCGGCTCAATATGCGACCTCCTTAAAATACATGCAACGCACATAACGTTTTTTGAAAAAATCACTGGTGGAAAGTTCGATGTAATCTGTATTTTGGGCAAGACGCGAAAGCGTATCAATTTTCAATGCGCCTACCAACGCCATCGCCGCTCCTTGACCCGCCAAATTACCGAGTGCAACGGTTTTCCTTGCGCAATCGGGCGGCAAAAGACCGAGCGTTTGCGCGGAATGTACATCTATGAATGACCCAAAACCACCGCATAGGATAACCTCGTCAATGTCATTGTAAGTAAGGTTCGCCTCGTGTAGTAGTGTATCCATTCCGCCGCGTATTGCACCCTTCGCTAGCTGAAATTCACGAATGTCCTGTTGCGTCAAAGCAAAATCGGTTCCTTGAAATGGTATTTTACCATCCAATTCCTTGCAAATCAACCCTTTATCGTTGATGTAGCCGAGCTTGAAAGCCGCACTTATCGCATCGATAAGCCCCGATCCACACAGCCCGATGGGGGATGCACCGTCTATAGTGTCGAAGCTGAAATCATCATGCACCTTGCAAATCGCGCCGCGCACCGCAGGAGTTCCGCAAGAGATGCCCGCGCCTTCGAACGCGGGTCCGGCGGCGGTTGAACACACCGTAATGCCATCCTCGGTTTTAAGCGCCATTTCACCATTTGTTCCGATATCGGCGAACAAAACATTCCCTTTTCTGTTCTCAAGATCACAGGCCGCCATACCGCAAACGATGTCCGCCCCAATAAAAGCCGATATGCAAGGCGGAAGATATACATGCATGTTCAATTGTGTATGCCATTCGTCGAACAAACTTTCGGGCGTGAATGGGTATAGCCCAAGACTACGCGGCGATAACCCTCTGAATAGATGAAGCATGGTCGTATTGCCGGTGATTACCGCGGTGGTGATTGTTGCAGGCTCGATTTTTGCTTTTTTACACAATGTGAAAATCATTTCATCGATCTGCTTTTCAACAGTGGATTGTAACCCTTGAACACCATTTTCGTTTGCATAAGCGATGCGCGCCATTACATCCGCGCCGAATCTTTGCTGATGATTGTATTCCCCGATTCTCACAGGTGTATTTTCGTTCGAATCATATAAGTATGCGGCAATCGTCGTTGTCCCTATGTCGATGGCAATTCCGTGTTCTTCATCGCCAAAGAGACGCGTTCCCTCGCTTTTCTCAACAACAAAATCGGTGACCACCTTTTGCGCGGCTGTTCCATGCAGAGTAACCGTACAATCACCCTCGATTTTTGTAAAGCAAGCCAACCTGAGCGGCCGCCCTGCCAGTATTTCAATTTCCTGTGCAGTGGGCGCGGATACATTGCCGCTCACTTCGATGAAGCATTTCCCACAACTATGGTTTCCGCCGCATGGCGCGCCAATATCCGCGCCTGCACGTTGCAATGCGGATAAAAGCGTTTCGCCCAAGAATGTATCAAATTTTCTATTTTGCATCGTTAATATTGGCATCGCTTACCTCATGTTTTTCGTTATGAAAAGATAAAGCAATTCCCCTCGCAATCACACGATCACGAGGGGCATCATTTTATTCAGCTTGAATTCTTATTTTTCCTATGCAGTTTTCGTCCCAATGAGACTGCACGATATCGATTAAATCGGTATTGTCGCGCCCGATCACAACGAGTTTTCCGTTGCCAAAGCCGTCATAATCGCCTTCTCGGGCTTGTTTGAGTGAAATTTGCGCACCTACACAATCCGCATGTAAAAGCCCACGATCACCCCAAACATACCCTTTGAGACGCGTCGTGTAATGTCCCATCTTTGAAACGAATGCAAGTAGCCCCGTCTCGTTTTGCACCTGCTCGATTTCTAAAACACAGGAAAACGGTCGATTCCATGGCGTGTTGGAGCATATTGCATCACGCTTTAAATTAACCAAATCCGATAAAAACTCATCCATCGGAACATCGGCGAAGGTGGCATCGAGCGTTTTAGCATCCGGATTGTTTTGTGCGATGCATTCTCGAATTTCATTTAAGTCCTCATCGTCCGCCAAATCAAGCTTGTTCAAAATGAGGATGTCCGCCGTGCCCATCTGGTTTTTCACGGGTTGCAAGGTGTAGAAATAATCCAAGAATGTTTCGCAATCGATCAAGCAGGCACTGCCAACATAATCAAGCGGACGCACCAAGTAGGGAGCAAGCCCTTTTAGCATGTGGTGGAATCCACCCGGGTCGGCAAGTCCCGAGTTTTCAATCAACAAAATATCGATCGGTTGCTTGGAAAACGCCTGCAAGGTTGCAACGAACTTATCCTTCATGCAAGCACAGAAGATAGAGCCATTGTTCAGCTCTACAAGCTCCACGTCGCCGGATTGAATTTCCTTGCCGTCGATGCTGATCGCACCGAATTCGTTTACGATTACGCCCACGCGCATCGATTTTGTAGCTTCCAACACGCGCTTCAAAAACGTCGTCTTTCCCGATCCCAAAAAACCTGAAATCAAATATAATTTTATAGCGCTCATATCATTTTACCAATTTCTTCGAAGAACTCGCCCTGCTCGGGGATGATTGAAGCATATTTCAATTCACCATTTATGTAGAGCGACGGTAGGTTGTTCACTTTCATGGTTCGGCATTGCGCTATGCCCTCCCTTGTAGCATACTTATGCTCTAAAATATCGATTTTATCGCCGAATTCTTCCTTCGCTGTGCAAGCGGTTGCCCACATATAAGTGCATGCGGCGCAAGAGATGGAATCCAGAGTAAATACTTCGATCGTACGCAGTAGCGATATGATCTTTCCGCCGAAATTGCCGAACCCGTACTTTGTAAGCTCAAATGCTCCTAGGCCTGTTTCCACGCCAATATGCGAAATAAATGTGGTGAGGATTGCCAAAAACAGATTTGCACAACCGATGGCAATAAACGCTTGCCCGAGCGGTAGTTGCGAACCTACAACTCCACCATACAACATCGTAGATACCGAAAAAATAAGACCTGTCCATACAGAAAAGATTTTAACCCAATTTTGCTTACTCTCTTTTGCGATGGCTTCCGTACCATAGGAAGCGACCTGTTGTTCGTTATTCATGTTGTACCTCCAAAATAGTATACGGTATTTTTTTATAGCGCGTTGTGCTTTGTGCCCTCTCCAATTATAGCAATATGACTTAAAATCATGTGTATCTTGAGCCAAGCTGCTATAAGCCGTGTGTTAGTCCCAGAAGCCTGCGTGCGGCTTCAAGGCTTCCTCCTTCAGTTCAGGGTAAGGGCCAACGACCACGATGGGTTTTTGCCCCTTTTCGAGAATGGCTCTACAACTATCGTTGAAAGTGGGGTTAACTTCATTGTCGCCGGTGGTGTTGAAGAGCATGTTCTCGCTCATTCCGAACACGATACGGCCGACATTCCCCCAATAGATCGCGCCTGTGCACATGCAGCAGGGCTCTGCGCTGGTGTATAGGGAGCAATCCCAGAGCTGCTCTTTCGAAAACGCCTGTGATGCTTTGCGCATAAGGCCGGTTTCCGCGTGCATGGTGCAATCATGAGTTGTGAGCTCTTCATTTTGCTGTTCCAAAAGGATATTGCCATCCTTGTCCGCGAGCAGTGCGCCAAAGGGCGTGTTCCCGTTTGCACGCGCCTGTTCTGCGATTACAAATGTGCGGCGGAGTAGTTCGAGATCCTTTTCCGGCGTAAGCGCCTTAAAACGTTCGTCAAATGTTCTGATTTCCATCTAAGTTATCTCCTTATATCTCGTCAAGCGGCAAGCCCCAAGAAATGGCTTCAGCCTTAACTTCTTCGTACATTGTGAGCCACTCTTGTGTCGGAGTGATGATTTCATACATTCTTCGGCCTTCTTCAATATCGCCATCGGGGAAACATCGACGCCCATGTCAAAAGTGTCAAAGCCGTTAATTTGCAACATCAATGCGACCATGTTTTTCCCAATATCGTGCATATCGCATAGACGATTGCAATGAGTCCCTTTTGACCACATCACCCGCGATGATAAGATCCGGCAGAAACACTTCAAGTTTTGCAAATTTTTCACCGAGGTCATTTAGCGTCGGTTCGATGCATTCGGAAAAAATGTTAACAGGCTTTACGCCGTCGCCGACAATCTCTTTAACCGCTTATACCGCATCATCTTCTTCGCCATCCAAAATGGCTTCTACTAAAACATCGTACTTCTTGTCCATAATTTCGTCTCCTATTAGTATTACTAATTGCTCGATGTGATATGTTCCAGGTTTTTTATATTACTTTCAGAGATTAGCATATTAAAGCTGAAATGTCAACACTTTAGCCGTTTTTTGGAAATAATCCCAAAATTATTGTGCAATTTGTATCATATAAATTATAAATTTACTGGACATCACAACAAAAGTAACTTATAATTAGTATTACAAATAGTAAAGGACGGACTTAGTTTTGATATCCAACGGCGAGTTATATATTAAGATATTGACATATATTAAGCAGTGCGCAGAGACCACCGATCGCTTGCCGAATGAAGTGGATATGGCCACGATGTTTCAGGTTAGCAGGGTGAAACTACGTGATATTCTTGCCGTGCTCAAAAATAATGGCTACATCATGCGAAAAAAAGGAGCGGGTACCTGTATAAATAAATACATTTTGGCGGAAACCGCACGCTTGGATGTTGACGTGTTTTTTGAGGAGCTGATATCCGCATCCGGTTTCGCTCCTTTCACAAAGGTACATACGATTAAAGCTATGCACCATTTGCCCCATGAAATGCGCACTCGCTTGGAAGTGGCCGAAGGTGACACCGTTTATAAGATTGAAAAGACTATATTTGCCGATGGGAATCCTGCAATATTTATTACCGACTATCTTCCTTACAAATATTACAATAAGGACGAAATCGATATAAACCTACTTGCGCAAAGCACATTTTGGTTCGTTCAAAATTATTGTGATGAATTGGTGGATAATTTGATTGTACATATTGAAGCTATCGGAGCGCAGGGAAAAACAGCTGCCGAACTAAATTTGCCGGAAGGCTCGCCCATTTTGCATCTTAGCTCGGTCTCCTACAATCAATCCCTGTCCCCCATAGTGTATTCCACCGAGTGTTATAATACAAAATTATTGCCGTTGTCGTTCCAAAAGCGTATTATTTTGAGCAAGTTGCAACGGGATTGACAGTGTAAAAAAATTAGAGTATCAAAAAAGTGTTCTTTGAACACTTTTTTGAGTTTTTTACACCATTATCCTAGTCGAAAATTCTTAAATTTTCGACATTCCATCAAGGTGCAATGTCATCTCCTTCGTCGATGACAACCTTATCGCTATGCTCCCGGGCGGGTAATGGCGCAGGGAACAAAAACCTACGGGTTTTGCCCGTTATTGATGCGCATGTCATCAATAACGATTAGAAGTCACCATGCCTAAAGCCATGTTAACCGCTAAAGTGTTATGCTTTTTCAGGTATTTTGACACGCTAATGCGGTCACCTAATGGTGACCGCATTTTGTTTGCGACAGTCCCTCGTAGGGGCACTATCGTTTCTTAATTATCTTGCACTTCTTCTCTTGATGAGAACCAAGCTCGCCGCTCCTACAGCGATGAGCACTGCCGCGATAATCGCGAAAGGTGCAACAGGAGCACTGCTCGGTGCGGATGCAACGGGCTGTTCGAACGCGATAGCATCCTGCGCTTCGGTTACGACCGTGGACGCAACGGGTGCACCGGGTAGCATACCTGCATTCGTGGGTGTTACAAACGCGCGTACATCCTCTTGAACATCGGGGGCGATAACATCAACAACATCACCTCTGCCGATTGCGATGGCTTCCGCAACCTGTGCTTCCGCCTTAGCGAGCTGTTCTCTTAGCCACTCTTCGCCTTCAACGGGATCATCAGTCTTCGGCGGATCACCGAACATGAGATCGGTGAGGAGTGATAGCGGATAGTATACGCGCATATCCTCGGGGATATAGGCCGTATCGCTGGTGAGTGTAATGTCGTGGCCGCCGTTCCAGCTGATAACGAGCGTAATATCATCGGACATCGCAAGAGTGTACATAGTGCTGGCAGACATCTGATCGTAGCTCATTGCATTTACGCGTACTACGCTGCCGGGGAGTGCGGTGCGAATCGCATCATCAACCGCGTTCCACAACTGCATCTGACGTTCGAGTGAAGCTGCGCTCATCGTGCCGGAGAATGTCGTCCAACGTCCGCCACCGCCGGAAGAGCCGGAGCTACCGCTGTCCTTATCGTCATCGGGTTCGACATACTTTGTGTACACAACCATCAAGTCGGTATCGAGCATGCTATTGGTAACATTAATTACCAATCCGCCATCCTTAGGTGTTGCGGCAACATAGCTTAGCGCTCCACTACGCGTCAAGTTCGGAACATATGCGATTGCAAAGGTATCATTTGCGCTTGTTCCGGCCGGGCGAGGTATCCAAACCTGTATTGTTCCGCTTGGAGTAATGTTTGTGCCGGGGTTACCTAACAATGTTAGGTCAAAGCGCATAATGTCGGATGTTGCGGTCATTCCATTGCCACCGTTTGTGAACGCATCTATCAAAGCTTGTATATCATCTGCGGCCTGGATAAGGAACACAACCTGATCGGTTTCGACATTAGTTCCAGCATTTGTGAAAGTACCGGTACCCGGGTCAATTACGCCGGGATATCCGGATATAGGCGGCACGGTGATATTATCGGGCGCGTTTGCCGTTACAGTAATCGTGAAAGCATCCTGCAAAACCATACCATTGTATGTAATACTAATGTCATGCGAG
>CAYJPI010000021.1:0-6615 GCA_964372005.1 uncultured Oscillospiraceae bacterium
GATGGAAAAGATGGGCATAGTGCCCGAATGCTCCCACCACGAAATGGGCCCCGGGCAGAACGAAATAGTTGTAAAGCACATGGATGCGATGAAGGCCGCGGACAGCTTGGTAATACTAAAGTCGCTCATCCGTACTATTGCGCAGAGCCATGGATTGCATGCGAGCTTCTTTCCCAAGCCCCTTGCAAGGCAGACATGTAGCGGCCTACATATCCACATAAGCGCACATAAAAACGGAAAGAACCTTTTCGAGGAGAAATCGGGTGGCGCACCGGTGATGGAATCCTTCATCGCAGGGATACTCGAAAACATCGTTGACATGAGCGCATATCTAAACCCCCATCCCAATTCGTACGCGCGCATAGTAACGCCGGAGTTTACGCCGCGCGTAGGTTGGTCGTACGAGAATCGATCGGACATCATACGCATCATCGAAAAGGATGGCGAGCATGCACGCATGGAACTAAGGTCGGTCGACTGTGCGGCGAACGGATACCTTGCATTATCGCTATTGTTCCGTGCAGGGCTGTTGGGAATAGCAAGCGCTACAAAATTGCTACCCACCGATGAATGGGAAGCGGAGCATGGCGTATCACGTTTGCCTATGGGGCTGATGGATGCGATTGAGATCGCTCGGGAAAGCATGTTCATCAAAAACAATGTCCCCGAAAGCTTATCGGATGTGCTATATGGAGTGCAGAAAAAAGCTTGCGCTGTCGATAAAGGGCCGGCAAGCGATGTGGCATCGCTCGAAGATCCCAACTTCGATGTGTAGTGAGGTGCGATGTGGATGATTATATATTGGTGGCTTCGGGGACGCAAAAGGGGATGGAACAGCTCATTTCCCTGTTGCCGTTTCCACGAAGCGATATTGTAATGACACATGATGCGGCGAGCGCACGAAGGTTGGTAGCGGAAAAGTCCTTCAAGCTCATCGTAATAAATTCGCCACTCAAGGATGAATTCGGCCACGAACTCGCTATCGACGTAAGCATGAAAACAGCGGCAGGCGTGGTTATGATTGTAAAGGGTGATGTGTTCGACGAGGTTAACTCGCGCGTGGAACAAAGCGGCGTGTTTACCGTTTCAAAGCCCATCGCCAAACAGTCGCTCGAGCAGGCGGTGCGCCTAGGTGTAGCTACACATTCTCGCATATTTTCGCTTGCGCAGGAGAAGGAACAGCTTGTGATGCGCATAGAGGAGATGAAGCTCGTTAATCGCGCTAAGAGCATACTAACGCAAGTGCTCAACATGTCCGAGGCGGAGGCACACCGGTACATTACCAAGCAGGCGATGGATCTTCGCACGACAAAAAGAAGCGTGGCGAGGGATATACTCAATATGTATGGACGATAAAAAACAAAAAAAGTGTTCTATGGACACTTTTTTTGTTTTTGTAGTTTTATTTAAGAGTTCGGGCTAAATATTCGCCCGTGTAACTGCCCTTCACCTTTGCTACCTCTTCGGGCGTGCCGATTGCGATAACTTCGCCGCCGCCATCGCCGCCTTCGGGTCCCATGTCGATGATGTAGTCCGCCGTCTTTATTACATCGAGATTGTGTTCGATTACAAGAACCGTACTACCGTTTTGGCGCAGGCGTTCAATTATCTCGAGCAAACGCGCAACATCCGCTATATGTAGCCCGGTCGTGGGTTCATCGAGTATGTACATGGTTTTGCCCGTATCGCGCCTTGACAGCTCCGTGGCGAGCTTAACGCGCTGCGCCTCACCGCCCGACAATTGCGTGGACGGTTGGCCGAGCCTTATGTATGATAACCCTACATCGTAGAGCGTTTGCATCTTCCTCGCAATTTTAGGTATGGGCGCGAAGAAAGCGAGCGCATCCTCAACCGTCATATTGAGCACATCATATATGGTTTTGCCCTTGTACTTAACCTCGAGCGTTTCTCGGTTGTAGCGCTTGCCTGCGCATACCTCGCAGGGCACATACACATCGGGCAAAAAGTGCATCTCTATTTTAATGATACCATCGCCCTTGCAAGCCTCGCATCTGCCACCCTTCACATTGAAGCTGAATCGGCCGTTTGTGTAGCCGCGCATCTTCGCATCGGGCGTCATCGCGAACACCTCGCGTATCATATCGAACACGCCCGTATATGTGGCAGGGTTCGAGCGCGGCGTGCGGCCTATCGGGCTTTGGTCGATGTCGATAACCTTATCAAGATGCTCTATCCCCTCCATCGAGGCGTATTCACCCGGCCGCGTTTTCGCGCGGTTAAGGTCGCGCAGGAGAGTTTTTTTGATGATCTCGTTTACAAGGCTCGATTTTCCCGATCCACTCACGCCCGTAACACAGGTGAATAGCCCGAGCGGTATCTTCGCCGATACATCCTTAAGATTGTTCGCCTTCGCTCCCGATACGCTCAGCCACTTTTCACCGGGCTGTTTTCGCTCGCTCGGCACGGGTATGCATTTTCTTCCCGATAGGTATGCGCCCGTAATCGATGCTTCAACCGCCATTACCTCCTCGGGTGTTCCCTCAGCAACGATTTCGCCGCCATGCACGCCTGCGCCCGGCCCGATATCTACAAGATAATCCGCGCGCTTCATGGTCTCCTCGTCATGCTCTACAACGATGAGGGTGTTGCCTATATCGCGCATGTGCTGTAAGGTTCTAAGCAAGCGCTCATTATCCCTTTGATGTAAGCCGATGCTCGGTTCATCGAGTATGTACAAAACGCCGACAAGCCCCGAGCCTATCTGCGTGGCTAGGCGTATCCTCTGCGCTTCACCGCCCGAAAGTGATGCCGCCGCGCGTGCGAGCGTGAGATAATCCAGCCCCACATCGATGAGGAAGCCCAAACGCGCGTTAATCTCCTTAAAAATCTGCTCGGCTATTATCTTCGCGCTAGATGAAAGGGGGATGGAGTTTATGTACTCCCTCGCCTTAACCACCGTCATGCTTGAAAGCTCGGATATGTTCTTCTCGTTCTTTCCTTCACCCACCGTAACGCCCAGCACCTCGGGCTTTAGCCTTTGGCCGCGACATTCGGGGCATACGATGTTGGACATGTAGCCCTCTATCTCATGCTTGGAGTACTCGCTTTCGGTTTCGCGATATCTACGCTCTAAATTATTCGCTATGCCCTCGAATGGACTGTCAAAAGTGCCACTGCCATACTCTTTGCGATATTCGATATGCAGTTTCTTGTTGCCAGTTCCATAGAGTATCGCATGCTGTGCGGACTTTGGAAGATCCTTGTATGGCACATCCATAGAAAAGCCCATGGTCTTAGAAAGCGCATCAAAGTACATCCCTGCGATGGTATTCTTGGTAGAGCTGTTCCAGCCCGATACATTTATCGCGCCCTCGGCAAGCGTTAAATTCTTGTTGGGAACGAGTAAATCCGGGTCGATACGCTGTAGCATGCCAAGCCCCACGCAATGCTCGCATGCGCCGAAGGGGCTGTTAAACGAAAACATGCGCGGCGATAATTCCTCCATCGATATGCCGCAATCCGCGCAGGCATAATTCTCGGAGAAGAGAAGTTCCTCCCCGTCGATAATTTGTATGATGGCGAGACTCCCCGAAAGCTTAAATGCCGTTTCAAGGGAATCGGCCAGGCGCGAATCGATGCCTTCCTTTATCACAAGACGATCTATCACCGCTTCGATTGTGTGCTTGTACTTTTTATCGAGCGCAGGTACATCGAGTATGTCATACTGCGTTCCGTCAACGCGCGCGCGAACATAGCCGTCCTTCTTCAGGCCGTCAAGCACCTTGGTGTGTTCGCCCTTTCGCGAACGCACTACGGGCGCGAGCACCTGTATCTTGGTGCCCTTTTCAAGCATCATTACCTGATCGACCACCTGATCTACCGTTTGCCTTTCGATGGGCTTGCCGCATTTTGGGCAATGCGGCTTTCCACAGCGCGCGTATAATAGGCGCAAAAAGTCGTGTATCTCCGTAACCGTTCCGACGGTGGAACGTGGATTATGCGAGGTTGACTTCTGGTCGATTGATATGGCAGGGCTAAGGCCTTCGATGTGATCTACATCGGGCTTCTCTGCCTGCCCCAAGAATTGGCGCGCATAGGACGACAAGCTCTCCACATATCGCCTTTGCCCTTCGGCGTAGATGGTATCGAATGCAAGGCTGGATTTACCCGAGCCCGATAAGCCCGTCATCACTATAAACTTATTGCGCGGCAGGGTTATGGATACGTTTTTTAAGTTGTGCTCGCGAGCACCTGTTATCGTAATGTTATCTTTCATGGTTGTTTCCTATTTCCTCGTCCTTCCGCGAGCTCGTTTTTTACTTCCGATAGTACCGGGGGCGGCTTTCTCCTTCGCCATCGCTTTCTCGCCCTTTAGCACTGCAATTTCATCCCTTAGCTTTGCGGCGGCCTCAAACTCAAGCTCTCTCGCGGCTTCGCGCATCTGTTCGGTGAGAAGCGCGATGCGCTTTGCCTTATCCTCGGCGGACATGGTGTCCGTCGTGTCGTCAACCTTCTTGGATATCTCGAGAACGCTCCTAACCGCCTTTTGTACGCTTTTCGGGGTTATGCCATGTTCCTCGTTGAATGCTACTTGCTTGTTTCGCCTTCGGTCGGTTTCATCCATTGCGGCCTGCATGCTCGGTGTTACTTTATCGGCGTAGAGTATTACACGGCCGTCGGCATTTCTCGCGGCGCGGCCGATGGTTTGAATGAGCGATGTTGTGGAGCGCAAAAATCCTTCCTTGTCCGCGTCGAGTATCGCAACCAATCCGACCTCGGGGATATCGAGGCCTTCACGAAGAAGGTTGATGCCCACAAGCGCATCGAACTCGCCCAATCGAAGATCGCGTATGATCTCCATGCGCTCGATGGTCTCGATGTCGCTATGCATATACCTTATGCGAACTCCCATCGAATCGAGATACTCGGTAAGATTCTCCGCCATACGCTTGGTTAAGGTGGTAATGAGCGTCCTATACCCCTTCTCGGCCACGAGCCGCACCTCGGATAAGATATCATCCACCTGCCCTGCGACGGGGCGCATGATTACGGGCGGATCTACAAGCCCCGTCGGCCTAATTATCTGCTCGACTACCTCGCCTTCAACCAAGCCAAGCTCATAGTCCGCCGGTGTGGCGGATACATACACGCTCTGCGGCACTCGCTCGCAAAACTCGGGGAACTGCAAAGGCCGATTATCTGCCGCGGCAGGGAGCCTAAAGCCGAAATCGATAAGGTTAATCTTCCTCGCACGGTCGCCGCGATACATCGCGCGCACCTGTGGCAAGGTTACGTGGCTCTCGTCAACGAAAAGAAGAAAATCACCCGGGAAATAATCTAAAAGGGTGAAGGGCGGCTCGCCTTCCTTGCGCCCGTCAAAGTATCGCGAATAATTCTCAATGCCCGAGCAGTAGCCTATCTCGCGCATCATCTCCATGTCATACTGTGTCCTTTGCTCAATCCTCTGCGCTTCTACAAGCTTGTCCTCGTCCTTCAATTCCTTCACGCGCTTATATAAATCTTCCTCAATTTGATTCATCGCGCCGTTGAGCTTCTGCCTGCTGGTTGCGTAATGCGATGCAGGGAATATGGCCACGTGCACGCGCTCGGTTACGATCTCGCCGGTGGTGGGATTAACCTCATGTATGCGCTCGATCTCATCGCCGAAAAACTCAACCCTAAGTGCCTTGTCGTCCCAGTTCATGGGGAATATCTCAAGCACATCGCCGCGCGCTCTGAATGTTCCGCGGTCGAACTCGTAGTCATTTCGTTGATACTGTATGTCAACAAGGCGGCGCATTACATCGTCGCGGCCAATCTCCATACCACGCCTAAGCGATATGGATAGCTTCAAATACTCCTCGGGATCGCCAAGGCCATATATGCAACTCACCGATGCAACGATGATAACATCCCTGCGCTCGTTCAAAGCACAGGTAGCGCTGTGGCGCAATTTGTCTATCTCATCGTTGACGGTGGATACCTTCTCTATAAATGTATCGCTCGATGCGATGTACGCTTCGGGCTGGTAGTAATCATAATAAGACACGAAATACTCAACCGCGCTGTCGGGGAAAAACTCCTTAAACTCGGAGCATAACTGCGCCGCGAGCGTCTTGTTATGGGCGATAACAAGCGTAGGCTTTTGCACACGCTCGATTATGTTCGCCATGGTAAATGTCTTGCCGCTTCCGGTTACGCCCAAAAGCACCTGATGCTCCTTGCCCTCGATAACACCCTTCGACAAGGCATCAATAGCCTGCTCTTGATCTCCTGCTATGGAATACGGAGCAACAATCTTAAATTCGTTCATTCAAATCTCTCCAGTCACTGGGCACGGTCAAGACCGTACCAAACACGTACAATGTTTAAACCTTCACCCGTCTTTGCGCCATGACTCTGCACGTCAAAAACGATCAAACACCCCTTCACCCGTCTTTGCGCCATCACCCTGCACGTCAAAAACGGTCAAACACCCCTTCACCCGTCTTTGCGCCATGATCGTCGGCGCGAAGGCGAGAACCCAAGCATGAATCAAAAAAACCCCCAAGGCCACAAGGTGGCCTTAGAACGGGGTCAAGGGGTCGAAGATCCCTTGCGGGGTTTGGGGCAGAGCCCCAATCGTCTCCCTCTGGGGTTTGGGGCAGAGCCCCA
>CAYJPI010000021.1:6715-13223 GCA_964372005.1 uncultured Oscillospiraceae bacterium
AGAGCCCCAATCGTCTCCCTCTGGGGTTTGGGGCAGAGCCCCAATCGTCTCCCTCGTCTCCCAACGTCCCCCTACTTCCCGACACAGAAACGCGCGAATATGGTGTCGATAACGGCCGCATCTACATCATTACCCGTTACTGCGCCGATGAAACGCAAAGCCGACTGCAAATCGGTGGCGGCACAGTCAAGGTTGGCGGTGGCGACGACATCGATGGCGCTACGCACGCAATCGCGCGCACGCATGATAGATTCGACATGCCTCGCATTCGTTATGCGCGCAGGCGCACCCTTGAACCGCTCTACGCCTGCAATGCGCTCGATACCTGCTTTAACGGCGGATAACCCATCGCCGGTTTTGGCGCTCACCCTATAGCTTGCTTCAAGCCCGACCTTTTCATGCCACGCGGACGGTAGATCAGCCTTGGTGCATAACACAAGCCGCTCGCGCGATGCACTCTGGGCTATCAACCGCTCGTCCTCGGCGGTCAATGGCGTGGAGGAATCGAGGAGGAGTAAAAGCACGTCCGCCTCGCCGATAGCCCTCTCGGTGCGCTCGATGCCGAGCCGCTCTACCTCGTCGCTCGCATCACGCAAGCCCGCGGTGTCGATAAGATTGACCTTGATATTCCCGAGCACGAGCGATTCCTCAATGGTGTCGCGCGTAGTACCTGCAACATCGGTTATGATAGCACGATCGCGAGCCAGTAACGCATTTAATAAGCTCGACTTGCCAACGTTAGGCCGCCCGACGATGGCAAGGGTTAAACCCTCGCGCAATATCCGCCCTGCTCGCCCTTCGTCGATAAGCTCGTTTAGCATCCGCTCGATTGAGGTTAGCTCGCTCGGCAATGATGTGAGCACATCATCTTCAACTTCATCCGGATAATCTATCGCCGCGCCGATGGCGGACAATGCATCAAGCATGGACGCTTCAAGGTCGGCTATCCGCTCGCGCAGTGCTCCGCTAAGCTGGTACAAGGCCGCTTGCAAGCCTGCGTCGGCCTCGGCGGATATCAAATCCATCACGCTCTCGGCCTGCGATAAATCCATCTTCCCGTTAAGAAACGCCCTACGCGTGAACTCGCCTGCCTCGGCGGCTCGAAGTCCCATGCACGATAACGCAAAAAGAGCGCGATGCATCACATGCGCCCCTCCGTGACAGTATACCTCAAGCATGTCCTCGCCCGTGTAACTCTTAGGCCCTTTAAAAAGCGCAACCATCGCCTCATCAAAGGGCGCACCGCTATCATCATACAATCGCGTGAATGTAAGCTTGCGCACCTCGGGCAATGTCTCGCGGCGCGTAAGCTTACGAAAAGCCGCCTCGGCCATCGTTCCGCTAACACGCACTATAGAAATCGCGCCCGCTCCTTGTGTGGCGGGCGCGTATATCGTGTCTACCATACTTCCTTGTGCCATTTTTCCTCATCAAACCTGTCGGGGTGTTCGGGTACTTTTATCGGCTCGCCTGCCGCGATTACGCTCACGATGTGCATGTTCTCCTGCTCGATACCGAAGAACTTCAATACATCATCATGATGCGGAAGCTGTATGCCGCAGTTAAGCCATACACCGCCCAAACCGAGTATGTGCAATGCGATGAGCATGTTCTCGGTAGCGGCCGCGCCGTTTTGCACGGAATACTCGTGGCGATACTCGGGCTCGCCCGTCTTATCCATAATCGTGACTATGCCGAGCGTTGCGTTTGCAAGCGGCTTCCAATATTGATTAAGCTCGGACATCGCTTTGAGCTTCTCCCTATCGGTCACGGTAATAAAATTCCAGTTGCGTATGTTGTGGCCGCTCGGTGCATACATGCCGGCGCGGACTACGGCTTCAATCTGCTCGGGCGTGGGCTGTTTGTCGGTAAATTTACGTATGCTTCTTCTTGTTAATATCGCATCCATCGGTGTCATATCTTTTTTCCCTCCAAATTATGTTTTATTTACAGTACATCTTATATACAAGCTTCTCTATCGTGCGTGCAGGCAACATCCGCTTTATGAAAGCGAAAAAACGATACCCTTTGCCTACAATATTGCGCGGCGGTGGATCGGTTTGGTTCAGCGTCCACAACACGGCATTCGCAACCGCTTCGGGCGGCATGCCCTCGTTCTCGTCGCGCTCCATGCGCTTGATTGCCTTATCCATAAACACCCGATACGGTGATTCCGCGCGCAAAGCCTTCTTCGTAATCTCGCGTGCAAGCGTGAACCCCGTCTTTACATCCCCCGGCTCGATGAGCGCCGCCTTAACATTATAGGGCAATAGCTCGAGCCGCAATACATCGGTAGCGGACGCGAGCGCAGCTTTAGAGCTGGCGTACAAACCCTGAAAGGGCAGGGGAAAACGCCCTCCGACCGAGCCGATATGTATTATCATGCCCCGATTGCGCTTGCGCATTGCAGGCAAGAACGCATTTTGCATGTGCAGTGCCCCTATGAAATTAACCTTGAACTGGCGGATAACATCCTCGCTCGTGCAATCCTCGATCGCGCCGGCGAGACCCATCCCTGCGGCGTTTACAAGTATATCCACTCGTCCTTCACGCCATAATACATGGTTGACAAAATCTCGTATGCTGTCATCATCGGCGATGTCGAGCGGAAATGTGCACAAAAAGCCTCCACCCTCACCATCGATGGGCGGTGTTACACCCTCGGGAAGCTCGCCCCTTCTACTGCCACCATAAACGCGATAACCGTTCTTGGCTAAAAGGAGCGCTGTAGAAAGCCCGATACCCGATGATGCGCCCGTTACGACCACAACTTTCCCGTGTAACTTTTCACCCATAATTATCTCCCTTTACATACGAGCCATGTTCTTGAATTTCGTGTACTCGCCCTGCCACACAAGATCAATCGTGCCGGTTGAACCGTTTCTGTGCTTGGCGACTATTACATTCGCGGTGCTGTCCGCCGTTTCATCGTAAACCTGCTCGCGATACAGCATCATGATAATATCCGCATCCTGCTCGATAGCTCCGCTCTCGCGCAAGTCGGACATCATCGGCCTATGGTCGGCGCGGTTTTCGGGTCCGCGCGAAAGCTGGCTAAGAAGTAGAATCGGCACATCCAGCTCACGTGCAAGCACCTTGAGCGAACGCGTAAGCTCGGATATTTCAAGCTGGCGGCTATCGGTTTTCTTAGGTGAATGCATGAGCTGCAGATAATCGATCGCGATTAGGTCCAGTCCATGCTTGGCCTTGTGTCGCCTACACTTGGAACGTATCTCGGGCACTGTTGCGCCTGCCGAGTCATCGATAAACAGCTTAGAATTTTCAAAGTACGGTAAAACATCCGTGATTTTCATTATATCGTCATGGTTGGCCGTGCCAAGCTTAATCGCGCCCATGTCAACCTCGGCTTCGGTGCAGAACATACGCGTTATAAGCTGGTCGCGCGACATTTCAAGCGAGAAAACAACCACGCTCGCGCCTTCGTGGAGCGCGGCATGCTGTGCTATGTTCATAACAAAGCTCGTCTTACCCATCGCAGGGCGGCCTGCTATTATTACAAGGTCGGATTTTTGTAGCCCCGATGTCATCGCATCAAGGTCGATAAAACCTGTCGCAAGCCCCTTCAATTTGCCCTTGTCCTGCATGACAGTACCGAGGCGCGCATATGTATCGTACATGGTGCTTTGAACGGGTAGCAAGGTATCGGCGGTGTTGCGCATCGATATGTCGTATATGCGCCGCTCGGCATCGTTGATGATTTCAAGAAGCGGCAATTCCTGCGCCACAGAGTCTTTGGCGATATCATTGCCTGCACGTATGAGCGCACGAAGAACCGAGCGTTCCTCCACTATCAAAACATACTGCTCTATGTTTGCCGCGCTGGGCGTTGATGCCGCAAGCTCAACTATGTACGATGCATCGCCGATTTGCTCGAGCTTGCCGCGCTTTTCAAGTTCCGCTACCAAGGTGACGGCATCCACCGCCACGCCGAGGGAGCGCATATCACTCATGCAAAGGAAAATATCTTGATGTGCAGGGGTGTAGAAATCGGTGCTCTTCAATCGCTCGATGGCTATGTCCATCGCGTTTTGGCTAAGTAGCATGCTACCGAGCACGGAACGCTCTGCGCGCAAACTATGCGGTGCACCCATTACCGGAACGGATGCCGCATCTCGTGCGTCAACTACATTGTCAGGCACTATCATCCCTCCCTCGTGCTATTGTTATTGTAGATAAATGTAGTATAGCATACAATCGTGTAACAATAAAGAGGTATTGTAGCAATTTCACTCATAATAGTGTATATTTCGCGGCCTGTCTCGGCGGTTTAAAAGATGCCCTCGCTCAAGTATCTTTCACCCGTATCCGGCAGTACAGCAACTATGGTTTTGCCGCAAAACTCGCTCTCGCGCGCTAAGGTAAGTGCCGCAAAGTATGCCGCGCCACTGCTTATCCCGGCGAATATGCCTTCTTCGCGCATGAGCATACGCGTGGTTGAGTATGCATCCTCGTTTGTAACGCTTATGATGCGATCGCAAAGTGCGCTATCGAAGAGCGGCGGCACGAAATTTGCGCCGATACCCTGTATCTTGTGTGGGCCTGCGCACCCCTTTGATAGCATGGGCGAGGAAAAAGGCTCAACCGCGACGGCCATCATATTTGGATAACGCTCCTTCAAGTAACGTGTTGTGCCACTAAAGGTGCCGCCCGTGCCTATTCCACTAACGAAAACATCAACTTCGCCGCCTGCATCTTTCTCTATCTCGGGGCCTGTGGTTTTGTAATGCGCGAGGGGATTGGCTGGGTTTGTGAACTGTGAAAGCATGAATGCACCATCTTGGGCATAGCGTTTCGCCTCGTCAACGGCGGCTTGCATACCACCTGCCTTGGGCGTGAGTATAAGCTTTGCGCCGAGCGCGCGAAGTAGCGTTTTGCGCTCCTCGCTCATGTTTTCGGGCATGGTGAGCACGGCATTAAAGCCCATCGCGCGGCAAAGGTATGCAAGTGCGATGCCCGTGTTGCCGCTTGTGCCTTCAACCACGGTATCGCCCTTGTGGAGCTTGCCTTCATCCACGGCGGTTTGTAGCATACTGCGAACCGCCCTATCCTTGGCGCTTGAAAGAGGGTTTCTTCCCTCGTGCTTCACCAAGATGCGAGCTTGCAATCCTTCTATCCTTGCGATGTTGCTTGTTTGTATGAGCGGCGTTGCGCCCACGGTATCGATTATCGATTTCGCAATCATCATTCTACCTCACTCTAAATATGGTGCGCTTTGCACGCCCCTCAATTACATCGGAAAGCTTGCATGAGCCATTCGCAATGATTACGGTTGTCCCTTGGCGAATCGGGTCTTTTATAAAATCGAGCTTCGCACGTGCGCCATTCGCGCCTGCCCTGCTCGCGCCTATACAGCTTTTCTTCAATTCCTCTATCCCTGCGATTACCTCGTCCGCATCCTTGCCTTCAACGGCAGGTACGAGGGTGGAGGGGTCTTTCGGGTCTTTATATATACCGTCCGCCGATGTGAGTATTACAAGATATGCACTCTTCACCAAGGTGCATATTACGGATGCGGTCTCATCATTATCTATACATTCAACAACATGCGCATTCTGTTCGCGCAGGCTCGAAAGTTCCCAGCGGCGATTCTCTTCTATAGATACGGCATCGTTGTAGTTTACTATCGGCACAGCGCCTTGCACCGCACAGCGAAGCAAGAAGCGGCGTATGTGCTCGCGCTTCTCGGGATCGTTGAAATGAGTATGCTCAACCAGAAGTTGCCTCACCGAATACTGCGTTGGGATGAACTGGCGATACTGCCCCATCAATATGGTTTGCCCCTGCGCGGCATAGTCGGTTTTAACCTCTTCGCTATCACCGATGAGTTCACGCCCCGTGCGCTTAATATGGTCGAGCCTGCCAATCTCCACCGCGCCCGAACTTACAAACACCACCCCCGGCCTTAGCTCCGCGCCGATGCGGCTGAAAATATTATAATCGATGTCTTTATCTTCGGGGCGAATCAAGGCCATGGAGCCGATTTTCGCAACTATATCATAATCAAACTTAGTCATCTTTTATCCTCCTGAAATTAGCGGATTACTCACCCCATAATATCCTATTATTCGATGAATTGTCAATCAGTATAGTGTTGACATATTGTTCTATTTGCTTTATACTCATTTGCAGAAACATCCGCTGGGGGCGCCGTTAATGTAACGAATAACGGCTGAGAGTGACCCTTTGAACCTGTTTAGGTAATGCTAAGCGTAGGGAAGCGGGGCCAACTTTTTTAATTGTTGCCCGTTCCTTATAGGAGCGGGTTTTTCTATATTCAATTTTAAGGAGTACCAAACATGACATTTTCGCTTTTCGAAGAACTCGCCGCCGTTTCGGGATTATCTCTCGTTGCGCTATTGCTTGCAATTGCACTGACAGCTGTGCTCATCTACGCAATAATAAAGCGCAAGAGATTCAGTATCCCCACCCAAGCATCAACCGTGAGTAACCCCACCCAAGCACTGGTGTACGGTGCGGTTTGCATCGC
>CAYJPI010000022.1:0-323 GCA_964372005.1 uncultured Oscillospiraceae bacterium
CACCTCCGCCTGGGCAATAAGGGGAAAAAACTGATTCGTCCCCAAACGGGTGGGTAGATACACCCTGTCCAACACCAGCGTTTCGTGTTCCGCTTCCACCACCGCTGCCTCCGCCACTCTCTGATCCACCATTCGCGGTTAAACCGAACGCGGATGTATCCCCACCAGCTGTGGCTTGTCCTCCACCCGCGCCAATAATGATTTGTGTATCCTTAAAAGTTACGCCAAAAGATGATTCAGAATATCCACCAGTGCCCGCGGCTCGTGGGTGTGCTGCCGCCGGGGCGGGGCCCCCTGCGGCGGGTCCGCCCCGGCGGGCCGCG
>CAYJPI010000022.1:333-853 GCA_964372005.1 uncultured Oscillospiraceae bacterium
CCCGTATCCTGGAATTGATGACGAATATCCCCCGCCACCTTCGCCTCCTCCGCACATCCAAACATCTACTATGGTGGGTGCATTAACCGTTAATGTTCCTGATTCCTCGAAGAAGTAATAAAGATGAGTTTCTCCCTCTGAATTTGTTGCTATTCTTGGAAAGGGTATTTCTCCTGTGAAATCAAAATCCAGATAAGGTAATTCTCCGCCACCGCCTGATTTTCCGCCTTTAAACCCACTCAATATTGCCATTTTTTCACCCCCATATAATTACTGTGATCGATAGATCGATTGTAGGCACAACATCATCTGCCGTGATCGTGATCGTGCCGTCACCCTGCGCAGTGACATACAGCAGTGCATCACGTTCGGCTGCGCGCTGTTCAGCGGTCGCTCCCTGTGCGATACGCGCTTCACCTTTTGATGTGGTAGTAACACCAGCCACTGCAACGCTCTGTGATCCGCTTACCCACGACGCGGCGAGAAGAGTCGCGGCTACCTCAATAGTGGTGCCCGCCTT
>CAYJPI010000022.1:863-13148 GCA_964372005.1 uncultured Oscillospiraceae bacterium
GCGTCGTAACGGCATCAGCTACGGCTGTTACCGATTGATTCGATGCCGCATCGCTTATTTCCGATACATTATATGTAGGTTTACTATCCCCTATCCAGCTCGGAAAGTTTTCTGCGGGGAGCGCGTTATTTGCTTTTTCGGTAGTGTTTACAAGCTCCGCATTCATGCCCTCGATGTTGGATTTTATAGTGTCTAAATCATATGCGGTTATCCCGCGGTATATAAGCGTTTCTGCTTCCCATTCTGCCGCAGTTGTTCCCCCAAATCCTCTTACACAGCCAGTAAGACTATTTCCGTCTATTCCTGTGTATCTAATTACTTCGGCTGTATCAATTGTTCCGATAGTTGCAAGATTTGGGGCAGGAGGGAACGCAGTTACATCATCAACAGGGATTACGGCTGACGACGCTGTTATCCCCGATGTGATTAAGGTTTGAGGGCTATTGTTTTTAGCCGAATACATTGTATCAATATTCATTAGAATGTTCCTCCTCCTCGTGATTGCATGAAGCCTTGAAATATTGCTTCAATAGTTATATACGCCTTATCGTCAGGGTATACGGAAATCTCAATCCATTTGTCACGCGGTATTGCTCCTGTTTCTGGGTCTATGAGCATATCAGTTATGGTTAATTCTGCGGTGCTTTCTATGACAGTTTTTTGAACTCCATCAATAAAAAGTCTGCCTGTGCTGGGGTTTCCTGTCTTATATATCCCTGCTTCCATTGGATGAGTGTGATCTCTCAAGACCATATCATGTATATGCTCGGGTGTTATAAATTTGTGAACATGCCCAGACAATTCCACCGTATGTCTATGTTGACTTGTTGGAACGGTATGAGTGTGCCTAAGATCATGATCATGCGCTACCGTTAAATGGGTATGGCTTCCCGCCGCCTTGTAATTGTGTTGATGATCCTGACTAATTGTTGTTTTCCCCGTAATCTCTTCAACGTAAGTAACTAAAGTAGATGTCCTAGTAGTCGTTGTAATTGAATTGTTGTAACTCGTCGTTGTCGAAGGATCGTTGGTATCGCTCGTTTCTGTTTGAATACCTCCTGTTTCTGTCGTTTCTAATTCTTCTCCTCCAGCTTCTGTTGAGCTATAAGAACCACCACCAGCCCCAGTAATCTGTGTATAAGATCGCATAGACGACATCTTAATCTTAACCTTAACCGAGTTTATAATAATCATTTCGCTCGGAATGTTTATATTAAGTTCGGCTGGTACTGTTGCAGTCGCATTGGATTGTACAGCCCACGGAGCAAGTTGTGTCGCCCCCTGTGCATAAACCTCTTGTATTCGTTGCCTGTTTGCTAAATCAGCAATACCCTCAACGATATCAAATGGCTTGGTTGACAATGTAACTTTCATGTCACCCATATTATCATGGTTGCGTTCTACTCCTACAACATAGGTTTTCATGTTATCATCAATAAGCCTTACAATTGTACCAAGATTCACGTAATGGCTTTCAGATTCTGTCTCTTGGTATAAGTCAACAGCACTCACTGTAATACTGTATTGCGGCTTGGAATATCTATCAAGAATGACTTGCCCACGTTCTTTAAGCGTTTGTGCCGATTCTATAGTTTGGTCAGTGAATATTCGCGTAATTAAACCATATTCATCTATGAGGGATTGGTCGGCAAGCAAATAATCATTGCCATTGTTTACGCTTCCAATCTTTAGTTGATTCACACCTTCGCCATACCCCAAAAGATACAGTCTTGTGCAAATATCTTGGGTCGCATAACTGTAATCACGCTCAAGCAAGTTCAAGCCGTACTGAAACTTAAAAGTCGATGGAGCACTTGCGTCAATTCGTTTCAAGTATATGCGCCACGGGAATGTGCTTGTGTCGTAATCCCACATGTACGGGAATGCAAACAGATTCGCAATTGAGAACAAAGCCCCCAAAAGATTTTCATTCTGCCATCCATATTCATACAGAAAATTGACTTCCGAATCTCCAAGAATCCATCGCTTGACTGTCTGTTTTTCCAATACGTAGTTAATGGCGTAATTTGTGTTTTGGTCTACATTGCCGACCACATGGTCACCAAACAAAACATCATCTATCAGCGTGGCAATAACATGCTCGCATTCATACGTCATTTCCCCTGCATCAGATTTTTTCCCACCGGGTGTAATTATCCTATACAGATGCCCGTTGTCTTGCCTAATGTACCAAAACGGCTTACACAACGCATTCTTCAAATCATCATATGGAAGCGCAAACGATAATGTATAAACCGTATTCATTTGCATGTTTTCCGTAATGTTATATGCGTTGGTTAAAACTCCCTTTCTTTTAAGGTCTAAGTCATATACGTACAGCATTATAAGTATGTCTCCGTATACAAGAGTGAAGCGGCGTAATCCCCTCCCGTGCCTGTGTCTATATCAATTCCCGTTGTCTTTCTATCAATGATAGGCCAATTCACGCTGTTGTAGTATTCAGCCGCATTCTCGCCATTAAGCAACACTTCATAATCAGCAATAGTATCAATAACCAATGTGTCACCCGGTTGCAAAGTCACATCAATACTGATTTCCTTTGATACAGATGTTCCAAGAGTTATAACAGCCGACATCATGGAGTATGCATCCGAATAAAGGTTTGCTATGTAGGCAAAGTGCGCATCACATTGGACAAAACTATCAGCCATAGATTGCAATGCCAAATCAAAACCTAACAGTACTTCGCAATCCATTTCAGTTACAGCATCAACCAATCCTGAATAAATAATAGCGGCAGTTGCTTCACAATCCATATGGGTATCAGCCACAGACAATGCAGTGTACGCTGTCCCAGCTTCAATCTCTGCATTCATAACAGTTCCTGCTTCTGATTGCAAGGTATGAGCAAGCCCCATTCGAATTTCTGCCGTGACACTGCTTCCTGCGTTTGAGTTCAATGTGTAAACTTGAGCAAATCCAAATAGCCCATCGAAATAGGTGTATGCGTCCGACTTTAATTCAATCGGCTTATTTATGTCTTTAACAATGTTATATCTTGTAAGATTAAACCGATTCGCCATAAAGCCCTCCTTAGTTTAGATGCACCTTAAAATATCCTATGGGGTATTGAACCGCTCCCCCTCTGGTTATCAGCCCAGCGGCTACCTCTACTATCTGCCACGGTTCTCCGTTGCTTTCACGGTCATACAAGGCCACATGAGTAAGGTTTCCCCATGTTGCAGTGGCTTGTGGTGAAAGAATCAAAGCCGTGTTGCTTATCATCATTGCGCCCTCTGCCTGTTCTGCTGGTGTCGAAAACTCCATTAGCTTGCGTTCGTATGCGCCACCTGTAAACTCTGAACCGCCAGCTTCTGGAGAGCCGTTAAATAAAGCCATGTACGGAGAAAACCCGGTAAGAGAGTTCCCATTAAAGAAGCCCATCAGTTTACGTCTGTATGCGACAGAAGTCTTGCCAGCAAGCAGATATTTAAGCATTCCTGCCCTAACTACAGGTGTTCGGTTTGCTGTTATATTCAATGCTTCATCAAGTTCACCATATAAAAGCATCGTACCAGCGGAAACGTTGTCCATAATACCTATCCATTTCACATTACCAACACTGGTTGTAGGCATTGCGAAAGAAATATCTTGCGTGTTTTGGATAGTAATTGAATCAGATTCTTGGGCAGGAGTACTAAAAACTACGGGCATTCGAGCATATCCGCTGTATGTGACCTCTTGCCCTCCGCCTGTTTCAGATGGGTCGCTCAAAAACAATGCAAGATACATATCACCTTTAGAAGTCATCGAAACTCCTTTAGCTAAGTTGAGTGCCATTTTTTCAAATTCATTCGTTGCGTACATGTCAACCTCCCGAAGTTATAATAAGTTTGATTCCAGAAATAGGTGTGCTTCCAGTATTCTTTATTTCCAATCGCCCCAGTGCCTTTCTTGTGCCTTGATAATTTGGAACAAGCCTTGAACCTTGAAATTCTTCAACAATGGTTTGCCCAAAGGTATATGGATAACAAGTGAATTGCAAAGAGAATCTTCGATACGAACATATCTCGTATTCAAGCAAGGCCGAATCGTAAATTTTCCCCAGTCTATACATTTCGGGTTCTTGCCAATCTGTCAACCGTGCTTGCGTATCAGTCGTGAGAGCATATGCAATTTCTCTTGCCTTTGCCCTGTCCTGCATCTCGCTTGCACGGCATTCGTAAACCACTTGAACTTCATCATGAAAACTTTCTGCTTCTCGAAAGTGATAGCTTCCCGAGCGACCGGGTATTACAATCGAAGATTCACGAGAAGGAGGATATAGGGGGTCTTGCATTCGCTCTGCAATGATTCCAAACTCATTGTAAAGACTTATGCCATTGAAGATTATTTCGCCTTTCCTCAAGCTCTCACACCCCCTATAATGCGCAATCTCTGTTGCAATCCCTTTGAAAGCGTATCGACAATGTTATTTACCTCTGTGCGAGATACATTCCCGGTCACATTTACGGTCAATCCACCCAGTGACACAGATGAGTTTGAAGTGTTATTGGTGATGCTTTCATTTGCTCGATACGCTCTCGCTTGTGTGGCCGTCAATACCATCTCGCCGCGGTGAAGCTCTGCAACATACCCATCAGTAGGCACATAGGATAATCCCCCTGCGTGACTACCATCTACGTCTGATTCCTTACTCATGTTAGGCAACGATTTCATTCCAAATACTGCCGCATTATAGTCCCTTATCTGGTCTATAACACTTTGAATCTGGTCTACCATAGGTTGTGCATCAACGTCAGAAAAAGAAGAATTTACTTTTTGCATCAGAATAGCCGCTTCGTTTTGGATATCCAAACTCTTATCATCAAAATCAATTTGTATGGCGGCTAATTCAGCAATAAAGTCTGTTTTTCCTTCCGTGACTTTTCTAAAGTTTTCGTTTATAGTATCTACATTCGTCCCTGCATCATCTGCGATACCTGCCAAAATAGCCGCACTGTCAACCGAACCATCAGCCAGTATCCTTAAAAGTCCTTCATCAACGCCCAATTCTGCCGCTCTTTTAAGGTTTTCCGAATATGTATTCATAAACTCAACTTGAGAGCTTAAAGATGCACTTAGTTCGTCAATCGAAGTAACCCCAACGTCACTAAGATTCGTAAACAAATCAATAGTTCCATTGACAGATTTAGCCGCCGTCTCATATGCTTCGATGTATGCGAGGTCAAGGGCATCCATCTTTGTTGTAAGGTTATCGACGGATTTTTGAATAGTGTCATTGCCATCGCTAACTTCTTTTTGTTTTCCCGCATTTTCTTCAAGATGTGCGGTGTTATTTTCTATAGCGACTTGATTTTCATCAACAGCAGTTGTTAACGACTTCACCGCCGCTTCTGCCATAACTACTTCTCGCCCATAAGCATTAAGAGCTGATTCATCCTCTGTGCTTCCAGACGCAAGCCATTTTTCATATGCTTCGTTATATTGTTCTTGGGCTTCCGTAAGTCTGTCTATCGCTAAAGCAAGTTGATCTGCAAGCAATATTTCCTCTTGTTTTAATTCTACAAGATTCTGATATTCTTGAGCATCTATCATTCGCCGCGCTTCCGCTTCGGCCAATGCCATAACGGAATCGGCGGCAAGCTCCGCACCAGTGGAAAGGTCTATAAGCGCATCAGCTTCTTCGCTATAAGCAAGAGTGAGTTCGGGAACAGATTCATTGAGCTGTGCAACCATCTCGGATATCAGCTTTTTATCCGTAGCAGTCTTTTCTTCTTTGTCTACAAGATTGGTTAAGGCCGTAGCTAAGGCAGTTACTCCATCTGCTTCTTGCTGTGCCGCTTCTGATGCTACTTTTCTTGCTTCTGCGCTTTCCTCAAGGCTGTCAATTAGAGCATCAGTTTCACTTTTTGCGTTTCCAGAAACTGTAGCTAAAGTTATGATCCCTGCTACAACGGCTCCTATCGCGGTAACCGCTAACATCCAAGGATTTGAAGATAGCACGCCGTTTAGCAATTTAATTGCTGATGTAACCGCTGGTATAGCTACAGAAAGCGCGGCAAACGCCCCTCCTGCGGCCAGTAATGCTATTGTTAATTGCGCTATTTCTGGATTGGCTTTAATAATATCCTCAAGCCATCCAAGAATATCTGCGCCACTTTCTGCAAGGTCAGCTAAAGCAGGGTTTACTGAATCACCAACAGCTATTCCAAGGTTTTCCAGTGAATTTTGGAATAATTGGAATTTGCTTTCAGTGGTCTCATATCTGCGTTCGGCTTCTGCTACAAGTGCTGTGTTTTCAGACCATGCCGTGTTTGAGGTGTTAAACGCATCAGTCAATAGCCCCGTCGCTTCTTCTGCATTTACAAGAGACGTGACCATTCGCAATGTTCTTTGCTCAACTACTCCAAGATTTTTGAGCATAGACAATTGACTTTCATCAAGATTATCAAGATTGCCAATAAACGTTTGAATTGCCGCACCAGCATCTTGCCCCCACAGCCGTGAGAACTCAAGTGCGCTCATTCCTGCCGCATATGCCCATTCTTCTAAATCTTCTCCCGTTTCTACGGCAAGTTGCATGTCCCCGATAAGCATAGACATGTTTGTACCGCCCGTTGCGGCTTCTATGCCAAGAGACGTGACAGCCGTTGCAAGCGCAAGAATCTGTTGTTCGCTTAGCCCAGCGTTTGTCCCTGCACCAGCAAGGGTTTGTGCCATTTCAAGAATCTTTTGCTCGGTAGTAGCAAAGTTATTACCAAGGTCAACAATGGTACTGCCAAGATTACTATAAAAACTCGCATCCATGCCTGTAACGTTGGTAAACTGAACAAGCATTGAAGCAGATTCTTCCGCAGTCATAGTGGTTGCCGTAGCAAGCATCGACATGGTAGTCGAGAAGTCTACAAGATTCTCTTTAGCCACACCAAGCTGTCCGGCTATTTCCGCTATGGATGCAAAATCTTTAGCGGCACTTGGAATAACGGTCGAAAGTTCCTTAAACTCTTCTCCCATTTCCGCAAGCTCAACATCGGTAAGGTCAGTAGTCTTGGCCACACCAGCCATTGCGCTTTCAAAATCTACCGATGCTTCTACCGCGCTCCACATGGCTTCGGCTATTTGTTGTATACCGTAAATTACACCGCCGGCAACAAGAGCTTGCGAAAGAGCGTCTATGCTTTCTTTACCTTTTTGCCCTAATTGCTCCGATGAATTGGTTGCTTCTTTTACTTCTTTTCCGTATCTATCAATTGACGTTGCCGCGCCATCTGCACTTGCACGAGCTTCGTCAAGGTATTTGTCATTTTGTTTAAGTTCAGCGTTAAGTTTGTTTATGGCAATTTCCGCTCTGTTCCCTGCCTGTGTATGACGTTCAGCGGCAAGAGCGGCATTAAGCGTTGCCTTATCGTATTTCGCTATTTCAGCAGTAGCATCTGCTATTGCTTTTTGATGTTGTTTGGTATTCGTGACACCTTCATCCGTTTCAGCATTAAGCCTATCCAGCTTTTGCCTTGCTTCATCAGCCGCTTGAGCATATTTCTCTTGAAGGTCTCTGTTACTTTTTATTGCGGCTTGTTCTTTTTCAAGTATTTCTGTTTGTTTTGAAAGTATGTCATTGAGTGCCTTGTTTTTGGCTTCAAGCGCATCGATGGTGTTCTCTTGGCCTTCAAATTCACTTGTGACCTTTTTTAGTTCCGATTGAAGGGTTTTGAGTTCTGCGCTTGCCTGTTTCATTGCATCGCGGTATTCTTTTTCGCCGCTAACAACTAATCTTACCGATAAATCTCTTTCAGCCACGCTTCTTTCTCCCCTCTTCAATAGCTTCGTTCAAGGTTTCAGCTATGCTAAAGACTTCGTGCATTTCAGATAGCATGGCTTCTTTCTTGTTCATTCCAAGCCGATAAGCTACAGCGAGATAAGAAACCATCGTCTCGACTATTGCTTCTTCGCCTTTTTTTTTAGCTCTTCTGCTCGAATTTCGGCAAGAATCACATCGACCTCTTCTGATGATTGCCCCATTCCCTTAAAGAATGCTTTTGTAATTGCTTGACGAGCATCCATGATAAGAGGTATAGACAGTTTATCAATCCATTCTTCGGAAGTGTATGTTTTAGGACGCGGCTTGCCCATGTACTCTTGAAATATAGCATACTGCATAGAGTATGTTTCTAGAGCCCACAATACAGCGGCATCGCCTTTTCCACCCATTTCCCACATTGCTTGGAGGATTCCACCTGTGTTTTTTTCAGAAGGTGGAAACCTTTCCATTGTTTCCTTATGAGCTTGTGCGTTATAAAGTAAATTAAATTCCATGTTACCACCTCAAGAAAAGCCCCCCGTTTTTACGAGGGGCTAACCGTTTAAGCCGTTGGGAAAATTACCGCAAGTTCCGTATCTGCTGTAACAGAAGCAATAGTGTACTTTCCTGCCGCAATTGCAGAAACATCATCCACTCCATTCTTATACAAAGCAGTAGGTGCACCAGTAATTGTGAGGACAAACGATGTGCCATCAGCTACGTATACATAATTTGAGGGAGTAACCGCGCCATCGCCTGTAGAAACTATCTTGACAGTTCTCCATGTTCCGGAGATATTCAAGGTTGTTTCAATAAACGCCTGTGCCTGTGCTTCGGTTTCAAACTCTTGCATAATCTCCCAATCCCCATTATCCGCGGCCATTGCTTTTGCCGCAAAGTTTTGAGGATTAAAGGTTGTAGAGCTTCCCTTTGTAGTCTGCGTCCACGATTGACGAAGCGGCTTTACCTTGGGATAGATATAGGCACGGTAATACATTTTGCTTTCCGAGCTTATAACCTGTATGCCACCCAATCCAAAGTAGGGAGCAGTGTCGTTGATGTTGCTTGTCACTTTGCCATCTTCATATTTAAGCCCATAAATTTCCGCAAAGGTCATAAGGTCAAAATACGCCGATGTCACAGTAATTTCAGAGCTGTTAAATTCTTCTGCCGATTCCTCAAGCGTATCGCCAGCATAAAATTCAGCTTCCGACATCTCTGGGCTACCACCAAACGAAGCAAGTTTTGCAACAGGTTTGCCTGCACCATAAACAGGCAACGCTCCAGTAGGTTGGCTTACAATAGGTGAAAGATACAATGTGCGCACACCTATACTTGCGCCTTTCTTTCTTGCCATGTTATTCCTCCTTAAAAGTTATTTTGTTTGAAAAAATCATCAAGCACTTCGGTAGCCTTTTGAATGGCTTCCCCTGCGCCCTCCTCAATTCCTGTCCACACAAAGGGTCTTGCAGGTTGGTTAGTTTTTCCATATTCGTTTATAAACGCAACCTCTGCATTTCTGTTCCCCTTGTCATTTGTTCCTGAAAAAGTAATCTGCTTGTATGCCCCGTTGTCTGTGTAAGACGTTCGTGTTTGAGTAAGAGAAGCCAACGTTTGACCTGTTCTATACACACCCATCCTTCGCCCTGCATTCTCAATCTTGGGCAATACAACACTTGCTTCCGCTTCAAGCATTTGACTAAGTGTTGACCGTGAAATTGTTTCTATTCCGCCAAAATCCCTTATAAGTTCATCCAATCCCTCAACGTGCATCCGAGCCACATTAGATCACCTCCAAGTAGTCATACCCGTGAGTTTCAAATACGACATGTTGCCGTTCTTCATCGCTTGCAGGAGTTCGAGAAGGATAAGAAAATCCAGCTTCTACCAGCAAGGATTTAATTTGCTTCTCAAGCTCAATATTGTTATCCTCGTGTCGAGAAAAGAGATGAACTTGTATGAGATAATGGTCTTGTTCTGGTTCATCGTTATAGTAAGATTCGGGTAAAGCCACAAAGTCAAATACAATGTACCTAAGTGAGTTTCCTTTGTAAATATCCTGCGCAACGGGCAATCCTGTAGGCAATAATGCGCTACGAAGTTTAACAGGAATACTCATGATGGCTTTATCCTTTCTACCTTCAATTCGGTGTATCTATTGGCATCCTCTATGTTGTCAATTGAAATGATTCTCCATTTTTCTCCCGATTCATCCCCCACCTTTTTAACAAACATATCATCTGTTATCTTTGGTGAATAAAGCATTGTAAGAGTTGCTGTCTGTTCCATGTTTATTGCCATGTAATCATAGATTTCACGGCCATGCACATTAACCCATTTGCAACGCACAGGGGATGTAAAGACAAGCGCTTCAACTATTGTTGGATATCCTGCTTCATCCTGTCCGGGGATTTCTCGAATGATTTTTATTTGAGTTATCATCTGCCCAATAGGAATCATCTTAGAGAGAGCCATTTATAACCACACCTTCCGATACTGATTCAGAATACTATAAGCACCAAGCGGCACTTCTATTCCAGCCACAGCCCCGACCTCAACAGCCGTTCGGTTCATGTACCAATGCGCAACAATCAGCAATATAGCTTGAGCAATAGAAAAGGGGAATTGCCTGTCTTTTGAGTAGCCAGCATTGTAAGTCGCGTAAATCTCTTTATGCACACCATCCAATGCAACCTTGCCAGTAAACTTATTCAGCACAAATTCAACTTCCTCGCCATCTGAAACAACAGCCGTCACTGCATTAACAGGAGGACGGGGAAGCGTTAAAACTTCCCCACACTCAAAATATGCTGTAATTTCCTGCTCGACAAGTGCAATCCCTGTGTGATTCTCACACCATTCTCTTGCTCCCGATATTAAGCTTGTGATGTATAAATCCTCGCTTGCATCATCAGGTATTGTCCGCAAGTGTACTTTCGCTTGCTCCAACGTTATTGGCTCTGCGCCGATTATGCTTGACTGGTAGTACATCTGCACTCACCTCCTTGGTAATAACGTTAGATTGCTTTTCTGCAAACTTCGCATTACCAGCTTTCACATGCCCGTTTGCTTCCTTTTCGGGCAAGTCAAAGGTTTCACCAGCTTGCATCACCCCATAAGGATTAGCAAGCGTTTTTACAAATGTTACCTTCATTCAAGCCGCCTTAACCGCCAGCCGCCGCCGCGAGCTTAACCCTTGTAAATGCTTCTTCAAGTACAGGTGCGCCGTCGCCTCCAGTTTCAATGAGATAGCCGCGCTGTCCTTTTGTTGCATACTTCTCGTTTAGAATTTGCACATAAAGAGATTCGGCATCTGCAACCCAATAATGCTGGAAGTCTCCAATCATTGCTACATAGGCATCTGCGGCCATTGCGTAAGGTGCAAACTCGCTCATGTGGACAGGAGTACCGAGAATCATGTCGGGCTGTCCAACCTGCAAGGAAGGTTGCCATAAATATTGGCCGTTGCTGTCTTTCAGCTTGCGGATTTCTTTGGCAATAAGCCTGTGCATCATCCATTTTGCATTACGCTGGTAGCCTTCCTTAAGGTTATACTTTGCCGCAATAAGGCTCTCTGCGGTCAATGCGGTCGCTGAACTTCCCTCCGTAATGTCTCGTGCTGTGCTTATTCCCGATGCGCTTGCAGTAAAGATGCCCAAAGGCTTGTTTGTTCCATCGCCTGTCATATATGCTTTTTCTTGCGTAATACCAACAGCATAACGCATTTCGTTCATAAGCACAGTTTCAGCCATAGAAGAATGGTTAAGCAATTGCTTTGACAAAACGAGAAGTTTCGTAAGTCGGTTAATCTTAAATTCTCTTCTTCCAAAATCCATAGTTTTTTCTTCTACAGATTCATCAATTTCACCTACCCACGATGCGTCTGCCGCACGGGTTTTCATGTACGGATATCCAATGCTTTGTGAGTTTTTAATTGGGGGCAATATGCGGCAAACTTGACGCATTACAACTTCATCATTAACTTCCTTAATGAGTTCATCCCTAAATTCCATAGGAGAAGTCAGGTAGCCAGCTTGGTCATCATCTCCGAGGGTATACGAGTTCATGTACTGCGCATAGGAATCACTATTCCCCGATATCGCAGACATGAATAGTTCGCGTCGAGCGTCTTTCTTTTCTCCTTTCGGATTTTTTCCATTCATCGTTTCGCCCATCTCACGATCACGCTTGAGCTGATTTTCGTATCGACCAATTATACTTGTCAATTCGTCATACTTCTTCTCAAGAGTTTCGTAAGTTTGGCTGTCGTCGGCATTCGGATTTTTCTCCATGCGGTCGAGAACTGTTTGAAGTTGCTCGTGAATGCCCATGCGTTCTTCTTTCAGTGAAATAATTCTTTCTTTAGACATTTTCTTCCTCCATTCTTAATGTTCTGTTTCTTTGCTCCTGCCTTTTCTTTGCGAGGTCAAGATTTATATATTCCTCAACGTCGGCAGAAGCCGTAACGCTGGAAGAATCGTTGAGTTTATCAAGGGCTTGCTTGAGCAATTCCGCATTCGTAG
>CAYJPI010000023.1:0-12058 GCA_964372005.1 uncultured Oscillospiraceae bacterium
ATGTGTCGGTGGGTGATGTGGTTACCGCGGGCGATGTGCTTTGTGAGCTCGACCCTGAGAACATACAGGAGCAGATCGACTCGCAGACGGTATCGAACGATCTTGCCCAGGCTCAGCGCGACCAGAGCGTGAGCTCGGCATGGGACACTTATAATAACTTCAAGGAAGGCATTCAAAACGGAACAAACTCCTCTATCTTGAATGCGCAATCTTCTGCCGACAGTGCATATGATCGCTGGGTGGAAGCACATGAAGATTATGAGGACTACTATTATGATTTGCAAAGCGGAGATGTACCCTCGGTACAAACTGCTAAAAATGCGCGTGATTCCGCGGAAGATGCGCTCGACCGAGCAGAGGATGCCTACGATTCCGCTAAACAACAATACGACGCGCTGGTAGCCGCAAGCGGCAGTAGTGCGGACGTAAGCCAGCTGCAAGCGGATGTTGCTTTGGCACAACAAGAGGTGAACGCTGCGGCGCAGGCATATGCGGCGGCAGATGCGGCAACACAGCCGGCGGCTCTCGCGGCCCTCGAAGCGGCACAGGCGCGCCTCGATGCGCTTCAAATGGCGCTTGATAGCCTGATGGTCGATCAATCGGCGCTAGTGAGTGCAAAGTCCGCTGTGGATAGCGCAAAGATCCAGTATGATTCCGCGAGGGATGCATACCACAATGCCGATGATGCATATGACGATGCTTATGATGCGGCATATGATGCGCTCGATGATTACAAGGATGCGGTGGACACTGCCGAATCCTCCTATCACGATTCGAGTGCAAACCTGAATGCGGCCTATACTTCGGCGAACGATCAGCTTGAAGGCTATGCTAACCAAGTTGAAAGCGCACAGTTGCAGGCGAGCAGTGCGGTAACCGATTATCAAATGCAGGAGCTTTACGAAAAGCTCGACGATACGAAGATAGCCGCCCCAATATCGGGCACGGTAACGGCGGTGTATGCGACGGTGGGTGCATCGGGGCAGGGGCTACTCTTCGTCATCGAGGATGTTGACAATCTCATCATCGATACTACGGTTAAGGGATATGATATCGACACGGTAACGCCCGGTATGCCCGTATTTATCGAATCTGAGGGTGCCGGCGAAGCGGTGTATGATGGTGTGATTGAGATGATCGCCCCGACATCGACGAAGAATTCACTCGGCGAAACCGATGAAGCGAGCGATGAAGAATATGCCACGGAAGTTGGTGTTGTAGGTGACTATTCAGGCCTTAGAATCGGAATGAGTGTAAGGCTTGACTATATTGTGGATCGAGAGGAAAGCGCGCTTGCCGTTCCATACGATGCCGTGTACACGAATGCGGTTGGGCAGGATGCCGTTAAGATAGCGACGGAGCAACCCGACGGACAGTATTTGATTTCCGAAGTGCCTGTAACGCTTGGGATGCAAAACGATATAGAAATCGTTATCTCGGGAGACGGGATAGGCGAAGGTGTGCGCGTTCTTAATAACCCTGATAATTATTACCCCGGCCAACTTGTGACGATAGGCAACTTCGAAAGTGCGGGCGCGATGGGCGCGGTAATGATGGGCGGCCCACCGATGGGCGGACCGCAATAACGGAGGTGAAGAGCGTGAGCAATGCACAGCGCATAATAGATATGCGAGGAATAGTTAAGAGCTTCTTTATAGGGGAGCCTCACGAGCTTGAGATATTGCATGGCATCGATCTTCAGGTGGATAAGGGTGAGTTTGTGTCCGTCGTCGGTGCATCGGGATCGGGCAAAAGTACCCTGATGAACATTATCGGCGTGCTCGATAGGGCTACCGAGGGAACGTATACCATCGATGGGACGATAGTAGAGGAAGCGTATGATGAGGAATTATCCTACATACGCAATACGAAGGTGGGTTTCGTGTTCCAAAACTTCAACCTTATCGCGAGGACAAATGCGCTGAAGAATGTGGAACTTCCCATGCTTTATGCAGGGATGAGCCAGCGCGACAGAACGAGGCGCGCGAAAGAATTACTTGAGATGGTGGAGATGGATCCGCGCATGTACCATCAACAAAATGAACTTTCGGGGGGGAAAAAACAGGGGGTGGCTTTTGCGCGCGGGATGGCAAACGACCCGGCATTGCTCCTTGCAGATGAGCCGACGGGTGCACTCGACTCGAAAACGGGGCGACTGGTTATGGATCTATTCCACACGCTTCATAAGGAGCAGGGGAAAACGATAGTGCTCATCACGCATAATCACGAGCTCGCATCCGAAACGTCAACTATCATCCGCATGCATGACGGATACTTGGAGAAGGCAATATGACGATAATCGAGAATATGCGCATGGCATGGGAAGCCATAAAGGCGAACCGTATGCGAGCATTGCTAACGATGCTTGGCATCATCATCGGCACGAGTTCGGTAATAGGAATTATGACGGTGGGTGACGGTGTAAGCGCGAGCGTTACAGAATCGATGAGCGCGATGGGCGCAACGAACATCATGGTAATGCTACAATCAAGGGAAGCGGATCAACGCATAACCGTCGAGGTGGATGACCTTATATCCGATGAAATGGTTGAGGACTTAGAGGCTCAATATCCGGATACCGTTATGGGCGTGAGCCTAACACAAAGCGTGGGAAGCGGGCAGGCGCGCGAGGATCGCGACTATGCGAATGTAAACGTGACGGGCGTAAACTCCGATTACGATGAAGTTAATGCGACGGAACTTATCGCAGGGCGCTTTTTGGAGGATAGAGATATAGATGGGCATCGTTCAACCGCCATCGTGTCCGACAAATTTGTGGAAAAAATGTTTGACGGAAATAATCAAGATGCGCTCGGGCAGAAAATCAAGGTGGATGTAGGCGATGAAATACAGGTGTTTAGTGTAGTCGGCGTATATGAATATGTTGAAAATATGATGAACATGAGCTTTGCCGCCGACGAGGATTTGTCCACGGACCTGTACATCCCTGTTAGCACAGCGAAGCAGATCGCCGATGCGGATGACGGATACACCATGATAACGGTTATGGGAAGCGCCGAAGTTGATGGCGACATAGTATCAACCCAGGTGAGCGACTTCCTAAATCGCTATTATCAAAACAACCCCAACTTTTCCATCGCGACGATGAGCATGGAGAGCATAACCGAGCAGTTCGATTCCGTTATGGGAACCATAAGCATTGCGCTGGGCGTAATTGCGGGTATATCGCTACTCGTAGGTGGAATAGGCGTTATGAATATAATGCTCGTGAGCGTTACGGAGCGTACGCGCGAAATAGGCACGAGGAAGGCGCTTGGCGCAACCAATGGGAGCATTCGCGTGCAATTCGTTGTGGAAAGCGCGATAATCTGCCTGGTTGGTGGAATTATAGGAACACTACTTGGCACGATACTCGGGTATGTGGGTAGTTCGCTAATCGGTGCGGCAGTTTTCCCGGGGATTTTCTCGGTGGTGCTTGCCGTTGGTTTTTCCATCGCGATAGGGGTGTTCTTCGGATATTATCCGGCGAACAAGGCGGCCAAGCTTGATCCTATCGAAGCGCTGAGATATGAGTAAGTGCGTCAAAAAAGTGTTCTTTGAACACTTTTTTGAGTTTTTACACACCATTACCCTCGGTCGAAAATTTTGAATTTTCGTCATCCCATCGATGCTCACTTACAGTATTTACATTGACACGTACAATAGCTCATGGTAGAATGAGGTAGCAATTTAATAGAATGATGCGGTGCGCATATTTAGATGGTGTGAATATACCCTTTAGCTGTGCGAGAATAGGGAATAGGGTGAAAATCCCAAACAGTCCTGCTGCCGTGATGACTGCGATGCACTCCGAAACGCCACTGATTTTTCGGGAAGGCGAGTGTATCGGCGTATGTCTAAGTCGGAAGACCTGCCGTATTGAGCGTGTTTCACTTCACAGGACCATGAAGATAGAAACGGGTAGACACTATTTGTTTTTCGCTGATTAAAGGATGGACTATAAAGGTTCTTCCTTTTTTTGTTGAATTTATCTTATTTCGATATACAGGGGAGATGGCGTATGAATCGTCACATAGTTAAGCTCGGTAAGAGCTTGCGCACGGGATACACCACAGGAACGACGGCGGCGGCGGCGGCAGGAGCGGCCGCATTATTCCTACTCACGGGCGAAAAGCAAGCGGCGGCAAGGGTGGAACTTCCAAGTGGAGATATAGCAGTTTTGGAAGTTGACAGCATAACAAACGATGAAAACACCGCCACCTGCTCGGTGATAAAGGATGGAGGGGACGACCCCGACGCCACACATGGCATGCAAATATTCTCATGCGTTGAAAAAACTGAAAAAGGGATAAATCTCGATGGTGGCGAAGGCATCGGAAGGGCGACGAAAACCGGCTTGCCCATTAAGGTGGGTGAAGCGGCGATAAATCCCGTTCCGCGAAGAATGATTGAAAAAAACCTCCGCGATGCGATGGCGAATACAAGCTACTCCGGTGGAATTAAATGCACAATATTTGCACCCGAAGGGGTGGAACGCGCAAAAAAAACATTCAACTCGCGGCTTGGGATTGAGGGTGGAATATCTATTCTCGGCACGACGGGAATCGTATGGCCGATGAGCGAGGAAGCACTCATAAAAACGATACAACTCGAAATTACGCAAAAAAAAGAAAACGATGTACTCCTTTTAGTCCCCGGGCATTATGGGGCACGTTTCTTAAACAACACATGGGGAATTGATGAAAGCGAGGCTGTGCTTTGTTCTAACTATATCGGCGAGGCAATCGACTATGCGGCATACGAAAAATGCAAGAGGATTTTACTCGTCGGGCATGTGGGGAAGCTTGTGAAGATTGCCGCAGGGGTGATGCAAACGCATTCTAAAACGGCGGATACGCGCGCGGAGATATATGCATCACATGCCGCAATGCAAGGGGCGGATGCAAACACGGTGATGAAGCTGTTTTCAGCATCAACGACGGATGACATGCACGACATACTCAAGCGAGAGTTGGGCGAAGCAAAGTTAAACACGGTATATGAAAGCATATGCGAGCGCATACATTTTCACCTCAATGCAAGGGCTTACGGAGAAATTGAGATTGGATTTATGGTATTCTCGGACGTGAATGGGCTTCTTATGAAAACCGATAATGCCGATGAAATGATCGAAGAAATAAAGAAAGGTAAAAGCACATGAAAGGAATATTATATGGCGTGGGTGTAGGCCCGGGCGACCCGAAGCTTTTAACACTTCTCGCCGTTGAAACGATAAAGAAGGCACATTGTATAGTTGTGCCCGACATGGGTAAGGAAAAAACAGCGCTAAAAATTGCAGAGCCATACATAGATGGTAAGGAGATTTTCTCGGTGGAAATGCCGATGACGCGTGACGAAAATGAACTTCGCGCTCGCCATGAGGAAGCCGCGAAACGCATCGCAAAGGAGCTTGACGAGGGGAGGGATGTCGCATTTTTAACGCTAGGAGATCCCACCATATATTCAACATACATTTACGTACATCGAATAATTTTATCGATGGGATTCGAGGCGCAAATCGTGAATGGCATACCTTCGTTTTGTGCGGCGGCGGCGCGATTGTCGATCTCGCTGTGCGATAAAAGCGAGGCGCTCCACATCATCCCGGCATCATATGGGAAAACCGAGGAATTGCTTGCGCTTTCGGGTAATAAAGTGCTGATGAAGAGCGGAAAGCAAATGGAGGCGGTGGTGGACATGCTAAAAACGAGCGGCCAAATCGATAATGCCATGATGGTTGAAAGATGTTCCATGGAGGATGAGAAGGTATATCGCAATCTAAGCGAAGTAAAAAATAGCGGATATTTTTCGCTGATAATCGTTAGGGAGGAAAACTAAGTGATCTATTTTATCGGTGCCGGTCCGGGCGATGAGGAGCTAATAACATTAAAGGGTGCAAGGCTTTTAAAGGCGGCGGATTGCGTAATTTACGCAGGTTCGCTTGTGAATGCCGCTCTACTAAAAAATTGCAAAAGCGATTGCAAAATATTCAACAGTGCGCATATGTCGCTCGATGAAGTTATGGAAGAAATGCTACGCTACGATGGAGAAGACAAGGTTGTTGTGAGGTTGCACACGGGTGACCCGTCCATCTATGGTGCGATAAAGGAGCAGATGGATTGGCTCGACAAAGAGAAGCGTAGCTACGAAGTTGTGCCGGGCGTAAGCTCTTTTTGCGGTGCGGCGGCGGCGCTAAGAGCCGAATATACCCTCCCCGATGTAAGCCAAAGCGTTATTTTAACGCGTATGGAGGGAAGAACCCCCGTGCCCGAGCGCGAGAAAATTGCTAATCTCGCACAGCATGGCGCAACGATGGTGCTATTTTTAACATCTTCGCTCGTTGAAGAACTTGTGGTAGAGCTTTTAAAGGGCGCATACACCGAAAAAACTCCTGCCGCGATAGTGTACAAAGCCACTTGGCCCGAACAGATGGTGTATAGGACATGCGTTGGCGAGCTTGCCAAGTGCGCCAAGGAAAACAATATAACCAAAACTGCGCTCATCATCGTTGGTGATGTGCTGGATTCGCCCTATGAACTTTCGAAACTTTACGATAAATCGTTTACCCATATGTACAGGGAGGCGAAGGAATGACGGTAGCGATTAGCTTTACCGCCAAAGGAAGAGAGCTAGCTGAACGTGTGGGGGAGCTATTCTTCGATCTTCGGCACATCGATTCCTTTAAGGAAAAGCGCTTGTCCGAACAGATGGAGGAAGCATTTCAAGCGCGTACATTGATATTTATCGGCGCGGTTGGTATCGCGGTGAGGGCTATTGCGCCTTATATTAAATCAAAGGATACAGACCCTGCGGTAATCGTAGTCGATGAAAATGGTGATTATGTTATCCCCATTTTATCCGGGCATATAGGCGGCGCGAATCGCATGGCGGACTATATCGCAAGGGAGATAGGCGCGACGGCAATTATCACAACCGCGACGGATACCAGAGGCGTTTTCGCTGTGGACACCTTCGCGAGCGAGAATGCCCTTCACATTGAGAATATAGACTGCATTCGCCATATATCGGGGGCAATCCTCAGTGGCGAAAAGGTGGGGTTTAAGAGCGATTATGAATTAAACATCGCACTTCCAAGTTGTTTTACACCAGGCGATGCAAATGTGGGAATATACATACGAAAGAATGAATCGCAAGGAAGTAAACCATATCAAAATACCCTACTTCTTAAACCGAAGGAATATGTGCTCGGCGTAGGGTGCAGAAAAGGTACAGATAAGAAACTGTTTGAAGAAAGCGCATTTGAGTTTCTAAGAGAACAAAGCATCAACATTAACGATGTGTGCACGATTACGAGCATAGATTTGAAGCGTGAAGAAGCATGCATAAGGGAGTTTTCGAGCAAGCATCGAGTTGATTTTACTACGTATAATGCAGAAACGCTCGCAGCTATACAAGGGGAATTCACCCCATCTGCATTTGTGCTTCAAACGACGGGTGTGGACAATGTGTCGGAGAGGAGCGCGGTGGCGTTCGGCGCAAAGATATTGGTTAAAAAAACGGTAATAAACTCGATAACATTCGCGCTTGCGAAAAAAGAATGGGTTTTCCCATCAAAATTGGGATGGAAGGAATAGAAACATGATATACATAATCGGAATCGGCCCGGGAGAATTGGAACAGATGACGCCCAAGGCACGCATGGCCATCGAAAACAGTGATGTAATAGCGGGATACGGGCTTTATGTCAGCTTGATTGAGGAGCTGATCGAGGGGAAGGAACGCATCGAAAGCCCCATGATGAAGGAAGTGGATAGATGCAAGGCCGCGGCTATGGCTGTGAAAGAGGGAAAGACGGTGTCCATGATATCGAGCGGTGACGCGGGGATATACGGCATGGCATCGCTCATGATAGAGATACTCGACGAATGCGACGTGAAAACCGACATCAAGGTAATCGCAGGGATAACAGCGGCGAGCGGAGCGGCGGCAGTGCTTGGCGCACCATTGTCGCATGACTTTGCCTGCATATCGCTTAGCGACTTGCTTACCCCTTGGGAAAAGATCGAAAAGCGACTATACAATGCGGCGGATGCAGGACTAATCATCGCATTGTACAACCCGGGAAGCAAAAAACGCGCCGATGTTCTTCAAAAAGCATGCGATATTTTGCTTAGCGTACTTGATAAAAACACTCTTTGCGGCATCGTGAGAAACATCGGCCGTGATGGCGAGGAAAAGCGCATACTCACACTTGAAACGCTAAGGGACACAACGGTCGATATGTTCACCACCGTTGTTATCGGAAACTCGAGCACGAAGGAAATACTCGGCCATCTCGTGACGCCGAGAGGGTATCGCATCGATGGGTAAGCCCGTTCTGGTATTTGCGGGGACGAGTGAGGGCAAACAAGTATGCAAAAAACTGCTCGAACTTGGCATAGAGGTGCATGCGGCCGTGGCGACTGAATATGGCGAGAACCTTATATCGCAGTTAAGCGGCATACGCGTTCTTTCGGGCAGGATGAATAAAGACGAGATAGAGCGCATATCGCCCGATTACTCATACATCGTAGATGCTACACATCCATTTGCCGAAGAGGTTACAAAGAACATAATTTCGGCGAAGGGAAGCACCCCATATGTGCGTACATTAAGGGGAACTACAAAAATTCCCGATGGTGTGAAAGCGGAATATTTCGCTAATCTCGTAGATGCGGTGGAATATCTTGAAGGGCAATACGGGAATATCCTTGCCACGACGGGGAGCAAAGAACTTTCCCCCTTCTCGCGGCTACAAAAAAGCAGGCTCTTCGTCCGCGTTCTTCCGATGGTTGAGTCGATCGAAGCATGCAATAAATGCGAAATACCACCATCGAATATCATCGCTATGCAAGGGCCTTTCGATGTGGAGATGAATGTAGCACTAATAAATAGCACGAAGTCGCGCTTTTTAATCACCAAGGATACGGGCAATGCAGGTGGATTCCCCGAAAAGGTTGAAGCCGCAAAGAGAACCGACTGTACACTCATAGTGATAAATAGGCCGACGGTTGAAACCGGCTTCGATGTTATACACACTGTGGAGCATATAAAAAATGCGCTTGGAATAGAGTGCGGCGATGATACTTCCATACCATGTGGAGAAATCCATTTCCCCTTATTCGTGAATTTGAAAGGGAGAAGGATTTTAATCGTGGGCGGCGGCAAAGTGGCATATAGAAGGGCGAAAACGCTTGTACCGTTTGGATGCGAGATAATGATAGTTGCCAAAGAAGTGGACGAAAGAATTAAATCGCTCGATGTGACCGTACACGAAAGGGAATTTTGCGTTATCGACATAGAGAACAAGCACTTTGTAATTGCCGCGACGGATGATGGGCAGTTGAATGCTAACATCGCAAGAATATCGAGGGAGAAAAGCGCATGCGTGAACCGCGCGGATGACAGGACGGATTGCGACTTTTTCTTCCCTGCCATAGTGGAAGGGGAAAATATAGTCGGCGGCATGGTGTCAAAGGATGGATCGAAGCATTCGCTCGTCAGTTTCGTATCGAGGAAGGTGCGCGATGCCATAAATCAAGCGGAAAAGGATTTTGCGAAGGAAGTTGAAAGATGAAAACTTTGAAAATAGGAACACGAGACAGCTTGCTTGCACGCATCCAAACCGACATGGTTGTGGATGCCATAAAAGCATATGATCCCGACATATATATCGAGATTGTAGCGATGAAAACAACGGGCGATCGCATCCTCGATGTGACGCTCGATAAGTTCGGCGGCAAGGGCTTGTTCGTTAAGGAACTCGATGAAGCGCTTTTATCGGGGAAAGTGGATATAACGGTGCATAGCTTTAAGGACATGCCCATGATAATCCCCGAAGAACTCCCGATAGTAGCAACATCCGCTCGTGAGGATGTTCGCGATGCTGTGCTCATGCGTGAAGGGGAAACCTTTACAAAGGAAACGGTGCTTGGCTGTTCGAGCTTAAGGCGAAGAGCACAGCTTGAAAAGCTAGGCTATCCTCCTTGTGCATTCATGCGAGGAAATGTGCAAACACGCATGAGAAAGCGCGACGAGGGGGCATGTGACGGTTTGGTGCTTGCCGCCGCCGGAATAAAACGGCTCGGCATTGAGGATGAGATATCGTATTTGTTTTCGGTGGAGGATGTAATACCTGCGGCATGTCAAGGCATCATAGCGGTGCAGGCGAAGGCAGGTGAAGATACGAGCTATCTATCGAAGTTTCATGATGAAGAAGCGCATATTGCATCGACGTGCGAGCGCGCCTTTGTTCGTGCACTCGACGGGGGATGCTCGTCCCCAATCGGTGCATATGCAAAGATAGAAGGGGAGCGCATTTTACTAAGCGGAATGTTCCAAAATGAAAATGGAATTACCGTAACGGATTGCGCCGAGGGACTAAAGGCGAATGCGGAAAAAATCGGGATTATGCTCGCAAACAAGATACGAGGTAAATTATCATGAATGAAGGATTTGTTGCGCTCGTAGGCGCAGGCCCGGGCGATATGGGGCTTTTGACTCTTAGGGCGAAGGAACTACTTGAAGAGGCGCAAGTGGTGGTTTACGATAGATTGGTTGAACCTAAGATACTATCCATCGCAAAAGAAGACGCTACATTTATCGATGTCGGCAAAACTAGCGGACATCATCCCGTGCCGCAGGACGAGATAAATGAAATACTACTCAATCAAGCGAAGCTCGGAAGGAATGTTGTAAGGCTAAAGGGCGGAGATCCATATGTGTTTGGACGCGGCGGTGAGGAACTGCAATCGCTTATCGAAGGTGGCATCCGCTTCGAAGTTGTTCCAGGCATTACGTCCGCGGTTGCGGCGGCATCGTTCGCAGGGATACCGGTTACGCATCGCGGACGTTCGGGATCGCTCCATATAATAACAGCTCATAATAAGAAAAACGAACCGATCAACATCGATTTTTCATCGCTCGTGAAGATAGGCGGAACGATGGTGTTTTTGATGGGCGTAAGCGAGATTAAGAACATAGCAGACGGGCTTCTTTTTGCAGGGATCGACGCAAATACCCCTGCCGCCATAGTGCAAAACGGAACGCGCCCCAACCAGAGGAAGGTGGTAGCGGATATTTCAACGATCGAATCGGTGGCGAAGGAAAATAACATAGCGTCGCCTGCCGTGATAATTGTCGGCGATGTTTGCGCGCTCGATTTTGATTGGTTTACAAAGCGAGAGTTGTTCGGCGAAACCATCATCGTTACGCGCCCGAAGGAATCGGGGGGGACGCTTTCGGCTAAGCTTCAAGCACTCGGCGCGGATGTCAGATCGCTACCATGTACAAAGATATCGAAGCTCGGCTTTGAAGAAAATGTCGCCCATGAAATGCAAAGAATAAATGATTATGATTATCTCGTTTTCACGAGTAAGCATGCGGTAAAACTGTTCTTTGACTATCTATACAAAAATGCTTCGGATGCGCGCACGCTTGCGAACATTCGCATAGGGGCTGTAGGGAAGATGACGGCCGAAGCATTGATGCAGTTCGGCATCCGCGCCGACATTATGCCCACGAAGTATGATGCCAAAAGCCTTGCAACATGCATAATATCGGAAGCGAAAAGCGGCGATAAAGCTTTGCTCCTTCGTGCAAAGAATGGGACTGAGCACCTAAAAGATATGCTTGAAGGCGCGCAAATCAGCGTGACGGACATCGCGCTATACGAGACGGTTTCATACATACAGCATAGTGAGGAAGTGCAAGATGTGATTTCGTCAGCGAAAAACAGGGTAATGGTGGCGTTCACGAGCGCATCGACGGTGGATGGATTTATGATGTGTATGCAGGGGATGTCCACACAAAAGGTAATGGCGATTGCCATCGGCGAAGAGACGGCGAAGCGTTGCATCGAGCATGGGCTAAATACTAAAGTATGTGAAAATGCAACGATTGAAAGCATGATTGAGTGCATAAAGGAGACATCAAAACTATGATACATAGGCCGAGAAGATTACGCGTGAGCGAAAATATGCGCGCGATGACGAGAGAGACACGAATAGCAAAAAGCTCGCTCATTCTACCTTTGTTTATTAAGGACGGTAAGGGCGTA
>CAYJPI010000023.1:12094-13086 GCA_964372005.1 uncultured Oscillospiraceae bacterium
TGAAGGACATAGATACTATAGTGCGGACACCGTGATGGAGGGCATCGAGGCGGCCCAAAACTCGGGCGTGAGGAATGTTATTCTCTTTGGTGTGGTAGAAAACAAGGATGAAATCGGCAGTGGAGCATGGGATGAAAACGGTTCACTTCAATGCGCGGTTCGCGAGATAAAGAAGCAAGCAAGCTCCATGCAGGTGGTTACGGATGTATGTCTTTGCGAGTATACCTCGCATGGGCATTGCGGGGTTATAGAAAACGGCGATGTTAATAATGATAAAACGCTCGACCTTCTTGCAAAAGCCGCACTTTCGCATGCAAGAGCGGGGGCGGATATAGTTGCCCCGTCCGACATGATGGATGCGCGAGTTCACGCCATACGCACAGCTCTCGATGCCGAGGGCTTTGAAAACAAGGCCATACTTGCATATAGCGCGAAGTATGCATCTGCGTACTATGGGCCATTTCGCGATGTGGCAGGGTCGGCACCGTCATTCGGGGACAGAAAAACATATCAGATGGACATGCATAATAGGCGCGAGGCCATCAAAGAAACGCTACTCGACATAGATGAAGGCGCTGACATGGTGATGGTAAAGCCTGCGCTTGCATACCTCGATATCATAAGTGACATACATAAGGCCACTAATGTTCCCGTATGTGCTTACAGCGTAAGCGGTGAATATGCCATGCGTAAGGCGGCTGCAAATGCAGGGGTAATAGACGATTATAGAGTGATGTGCGAGAGTGCAACGAGCATATATCGTGCAGGGGCATCGATGCTCATAACTTACGACGCAATTGATTTAGCAAAAGCAATAGATAAAGGAGACATAGGATAATGAACAAAGGTATTTTGGTATTGGCACACGGAAGCCGTCAACCCGAGACGGAAGAAACACTCATGACGATAGTTGATATGTTAAAGGCTAAGCTTAGCGATCATATTATCGAAACGGCGTTTTTGCAGTTTTCCGATTGCAATCTCGCTGCGGG
>CAYJPI010000024.1:0-6520 GCA_964372005.1 uncultured Oscillospiraceae bacterium
CCACACCACAACCAACTGCGACAGTTACCCCCAACCCAAGCGTTATTACCTTTACCGAACCTGCCATTGAAGTCGCCGTCCGCGACACTCTTAACAAACCCACCGGCGATATACTCCTTTCCGATGCGATCGAAATCACCGAACTCGATTTACACGAGTTAAATATCGAGAACATCGAGGATCTAAAACATTTTCCGAACCTAACAAAATTGGATATAAGCTATAATCCAATTGCCGATTTCAGTCCGCTTCAAGAGCTTGTTACTCTTGAAGAACTCAAACTTGGACGATATGATCATGAAAGCCCGCTTTGGAAAGAAGATACAACATTTACCGATAATGACCTTAACTACATTTCAAGTTTAACAAATTTGAAATTGCTCGATTTAACGGACTTGGGAATTGTAAACATATCCGGGATTGCTTCGTTATCGAAATTGGAAAACTTGGTTCTTAACGATAATCGTGATCTTGTAAATATTGAACCGCTTACATCTCTTGATGTTTTGCATACACTTCATATGGATTATTGCCCAAATGTAGATTTAGCGCCCCTGCCTAATATGGAAAATCTTAAGAATGTAAGTTATAGGATTGGCTATATATTTGGGAATGAGACTGTGGAAACATTTGCCGCGATTGCCGGCCTTAAAGAGTTGGATATATCTGAAAATTTTGTTGAAAGTCCGGATCTCGATTCGCTCTCCGGTTTAATGAATCTTGAGGTTTTGCGCATTGGTGGAATAATGAGTAACTCGAGAAGCAGTGTGCTCGATGATTTGGATTTTCTAAAAAACTTAACCAACCTGCGCATATTAGAAGCAAGCGAATGTAAGATTACCGACCTTAGCGTGTTAAGCAATCTTACAAAATTAGAATATTTGAATCTGTTCGAAAATCCAATTACGGATATTTCTCCGCTTGAGAATCTTACAAACCTTAAGCATCTTGATTTAAGTATTGATGTTGCTGATCAGGACATCGAGGACTTTAGCGTGCTAAGCAATTTAACCAATCTTACTCACCTCTATTTATACAGTGAAGACTTCTCCGATATTTCCTTGCTCGCACCGCTTATAAAATTAGAACACCTTGACTTGTCAGGTGCTGGGAGAATTAAAGATATTTCTATATTATCAGGCATGAAAGAGCTTAAAAAATTGCGACTACCGTGGTGTGGAATAAGTGATATAACTCCACTTTCCGGATTAACAAAGTTGGAAGAGTTACACCTTTCTCTCAACAATATAAGTGATATTGGCGCGCTTTCAGGGCTAAACAATCTCCAAAGATTACGGATAGCACACAATGAAATTACGGATCTTAGTCCCTTAAAGGCTCTCGAAAACATAACGGACCTAGACATAGCGGGAAATCCCTGCACTGATTTATCGCCCCTTACGGAGTTTAAGAAGATACAAGAACTGGATATTGCTGATATGATTCTGTCTGATATTACACCACTTGCAGAGCTACCAAATCTCACAGAGATTAATGTTTGTGGAGCTCAAATCGTGGATATCTCGCCCTTAGCAGAAATAGAGACGCTGCGAAAAATCATTATGAATGAAGACACTATGATTGATTTTAGCCCGCTTGAGGGGAATGGGGATATTGAAATTTTTGTTAGAGGGTTTTAGCGATGCGCACGAATAATGCATAGTCCCTCACATTTAACACAAAATTCAAACCTAAAACCTATACGCAACCGTCCATATCATAGTAAGATAATGTTATGGGCGGTTTTATATGCCTTTAAGTATTACAAAAGGAGACGGTTTATGTATAGGTTCATAAGAAGAGCATTATTATTAGGATTAGCAATTTTTGCTTGCATAGCGGTTTTATCGGGATGCACACGCGAAATACCCACACCAACGCCCATCCCCGACCCTGTCGCTACCTCCAAGTACATCCACTTCACTGAACCGGCCATAGAAGAAAGAGTCCGTGCGATTCTTGAGAAGCCCACGGGTGGCATAACGCCGGAAGATGTGCTCACCATTACGCATTTAACCATGCGGGGGAGGTATATTCGCGATATTTCCGATCTTGCGTATTTTACGAATTTGGTTGAGTTGGATTTGAGTAAGAATGATATTATGGATATCGGTGTTCTTGCAAAACTGACGAAGCTCACATCGCTTTCTTTGCAATCTAACGACATTGAAGACTTCGCACCTTTAAGCGCACTTGTGGATTTGACTGATCTTAAAATATCCGTAAATAGAAACGCCAGTAAGGATCTTGATTCGCTGAGCGGACTTACTAATCTAACATCGCTCATAATAAGTGATGTCACGAATATTTCGGCAATTGCTATGCTTACGAAATTAGAGCATCTCACCGTTACCGGTAGCCCGTATCTTGAGAGCATAGAAGCTCTTGGTAGCTTGGTCAACCTAAAAACGCTCAATTTGACCGGCTCGTACTCACAGGTGGAAAACAAGGATTTGACACCACTTTCAAAATTACCCAATCTATACTCGGTAGACTTTGAGTTCTGTTATGTAGATATCGAAGAGGTAGGCAAACTTACTCAAGTAAGGGAGCTCAATCTTGATGAAAACAACATAAACGAAATAAGCCCACTTGCGAATTTGAAGAACTTGGAAGTTCTGAAAATAGGACAAACGACCAATGGAATGTCTAATCGTATTTCGGATCTTACTCCACTTGAATCGCTTACTAATCTTCGTATATTAGAAATAACAAATTGCCAAATTTCTGATATTTCGCCGCTACAAAACCTTACAAACTTGAAAGAGTTAAACCTAAGCAACAATTATATCACGGACATAACTCCGCTTGAAAACCTCACCGATCTAACATATTTGATGTTGCATCATAATGACATTGAAAATTTTGATGTATTTCGCAACCATGTCAACTTAAAAGGTATTAGCTTCAATTCAAAGCAAGAAGAGATGGAGAACACCTTGCAAGAATGGATTCCGAGCCTTGAATATATGTATAGGAAGCCCTATACCAATGAGATTGATGATTGCCGTAGTTTCGATATTTTGAAAGACGCGTACCCGATATTGAATGGGGAAGAGAATGCGGACGAAACGTAATCCATATACCGGGAAGGTTACATCTACCACCACGAAGAATATAAGCATATCATGACGGATATGAAACGATGGATTGGTATAATTTTAATGATTGGGACGGGAGTGAGCATAAGAAAGGTTATGGTTGGGTTTATGAGAAAAGTGATTGTTTTGGGGTCTGTTTTGCTCGCTTGCTTAGCGGTTTTATCGGGATGCGCGGGGGAGGCAGAGCCGACACCTGTTTCAACCTCACAACCAACCCCGACAGCAACCCCCAACCCAAACGTTATTACCTTTACCGAACCTGCCATTGAAGTCGCCGTGCGTGACACTCTTAATAAACCCACCGGCGAAATAACCGTCGAAGATGTACTTCACATCACCGCGCTCGACCTGCGCGCACAACGGCTTTCCGACCTATCGAGCCTTGTTCACTTTGAAAATTTAACAGACCTCAATTTGTCGGGATGCCAATTGTCTGATGTGGCGATCGAGTCGATTTCGAGCCTTGTGAACTTGCGCGTGCTCGATTTATCGTATAATAATTCGGTGAACGATATAAGCATGCTTGCTCCCTTAACTAAACTCGAAACCCTCTACATCGGTAGCACGGGTGGCGCAACGCTCGATGATTTATCTTCGTTATCTGGCATGAAAAACTTAATATCCCTAAAGCTGGAACAGCTTGAAATAGAGGATATAAGTGCTTTATCGGGACTTGTGAATTTAACGGAACTTAGCTTGTATTGGAATGCTATTGAGGATATCAGCCCGCTTTCGGGATTGAAAAAGCTCACCGATCTCAATTTGTATTGGAATGAAATTGAGGACATCACACCACTTGCGAATCTGATAGCTTTGCGGAAACTCAATTTGATTCTGAACGGCGATATTAAAGACATCAGTCCACTGAAAAAGCTAAGAAGTTTGGAGATTCTGCGTTTAAGCGGTATTCACGTTAATAATATTGATGACCTTAAAAATCTCACAAATCTAAGAGAATTGGATTTCGACGGTGAAACCATCTCCGATATAAGCGCGATAAAGAATCTTTACAATCTCAAAAAGCTATCCATAAATTATACAAATATCAGCGACTTTGAGCCGATTTCGCATCTTACACAGCTTCGAACATTGGAGATTGACACATCTGATATTAGTGATATCGAATGGATTGCCGCGCTTGCGAATCTTCGTGAGCTTAATTTGTGCAACAACAAAATCACAGACATCAGCCCGATAGAAGGATTAACCGAGCTAAAGCATCTCATGCTACATTTTAATGATATCGACGACCATAGCGCAATTTACAGCTTGCCACACCTGCAGATGTTAAGCGTAGATGAGAAAAATATTGATGACATAGAGGCTTTTCGCGATTCAATTCCTTCATATCAAAGGGTGTATATAGAAGAGCGTACCGAGTTTGATTTAAATAGCCCGAATTCGCTTTCTCGATTGGAGGAACATTTTCATAGGCTGGGTATCGATACCCCAATAACCTCCGGACACGTCACCTCCGATATAGACGGCGATACTTTGCCCGATATCGTATATTTCTCCTCAAAGTGGAACGAAGAATATAACGATAATTTGGGTAATATGTACATCGCTCTGGAACTCGGGAACGGCGAAACGGTTGAGGTTATGCCGCCGTATGAGGGGAATTTTTACGCTGATTACAGCAATTCTCTATTCCTTGAGGATTTAACGGGCGATGGTATCGCCGATATAATCGCAAGCCCGGAGGTGTATGGGAGCAATTATGGCGCGGAAAAAGTGTATGTTTATACGATGGTGAATGGCGAACTTGAGTTATTACCTGCGGATATGATCATGCACGAAAACCCCGTGACGACTGCGTGGGGATACACTCCGAATATGAATTATAGGGATACAAGTTCAACGGTGGGCGGCAGTCTGAGGGAGTATGATGGGGACACTGTGCTCGTCATAAAATACCTGATGGGGGATGAACCGAGCAGGAGCATGGCATGGGAACTCTATCTAAAATGGTATGGTGCGGCATGGGAAGTGGTAAACGTTGGTATCGGCCATGCGTGGACATGGGAGGGTAGTATGTCCGATGTTATGGCAAAGGCTGATGTCGGCGAGACCATCGAAGATGATTCGCAATGGTATCATGACATGGACGGCGATCAAAGGGAAGATAAAATTCGCCTTAGTTATACAAAGCAAAGTGATGGAAGTTTTCTCGTAAATGTGCATATTCATACAGCGAAGGGCGTGATTGAATACACAACCGAAGAACCCGTGCTTGGCACTATGCTTAGAAATATTGAAGTAGGTGATTTTACGGATGATGGCAAAGCAACGATTTTTATCTACCACGTAAAAGCGAATAGCGACATTTATGCCGGCCATTTTGAAGTTCTTTATGTAGAGGACGGCGCGATCAAAACATACCCAACAATATTTTATGTGGACGAGGAAATTCACCATATTTCCGCGGAAGATTTGGAAGGTCTGAACGATGAAACCATGTGGCTCGGCGCGGGTATTCCGTGGCCGGATACCGAACCGTATGTGGAGCTGAGGCGGTATGATGTGGCTTTGAATGAATGGGAGAAGGTTCGAGCTTGGATAACACCTCGGGGGCTGAGTGTTGGTTCGGTGATCGGGGGGGATGGGTTAGCAATGCTGTCAACTTAAGTGTTGACAGCATTGGATGGGTTTGGGGTATGGTAAGTTAAGCCAAACGGCTAGTTTCATTCCCACTCCCCAATCGATATTCCGCCGCTCACCGTATTTCCATCGATAACAATGGGCTCACCTTCCGCCGTTGTGGGCTGTGCATACATACTTTCTACATTGCCGCTCATACTTGAAAGGTCGGTCGTGTATGCAAGATTTTCGCTAAGCCTGATGCGCGTGTCGCCGCTTACGCCATTGATGGAGATGCGCTCGGAAGTTGCATCGGCGGTGAGATAAATCGATCCGCGCACGGTATTCGCATCCACATTTCGGTATGCCCCGTATACATGGCAACTACCGCTTACGGTGTTTAAGTCGAGTGCATCGCCGCCGCGTAGAACCTGTATGTTACTGCTCACACCATTGATTTTAAGGGTGTTTTCGGGGATCGCATCGAAGGAGATATCGCCGCTTGCGGTGTTAAGATCATAGGTGAGCGCGGTACCCATAGGTACTTCAATACGTACCGTGCCCGATGGCGCAAAAGGGCCTGTATCCTGCAAAAAAGTTACTTGACCTCCGCTATGTTTAATGCGATTACCGGTTTTACCCACGGTATTTGTGTTGTCCGTAATGGTGACGGCATCTATCTCTGCTTCGACCACCTCAACCTTTAATGTGACGGCATTGATGTGAAGCGAGGTGATATCCGAAAAAGAATATGATTCCCCGGCAACCGTTTTTTCACCGCCAAAGAGCGAAATTGGAAAGAAGGGGAAGGGTGAAAACAGAAGAAAAACGAACGTTGC
>CAYJPI010000024.1:6530-13010 GCA_964372005.1 uncultured Oscillospiraceae bacterium
TTGCAAGGACGATAAAAAGTAGCACCGAATACAAAATTAATCGTTTTTTTAATGCCTCGTTACGCATTTCGCTTCCTCATTTCTAACATAATGGCAACAATACGATCCACAAGTGCAGCTACCACATAAATAATCCAAGTAATATGCCATGCGTGGGTCGTGAAACTCACCAAAAAGTAGGTACATATTGCAAGTAATCATACGATGCTCGAGATGTGCTTATGAAGCTTCTTATCGCCATCATCACTGATATAGGCGCTTGCAGAATCATACTCATCTTTATCACGATGCTTAAACTCGGGCGGTGTGGACATGTTGGTGTACACGATCAGCCCCGTTGCAACGGCCGCACATAACAACATAGAGATAAGCCCCAAAATAGCAAAAGTTTCATCATCGTAATGAGGTACACTGTCGCCTAAAAAGCTAAGCCCAATCAGCAAAATCGCCCCGAAAATGTACAGCCCCACGCCAATCGCTGTGTTCTTCGCATTGCGTATACGATAGCGTGCCGCATTTGCCTTGAAATCCTCATCGGGGATCACATCGCGCAGAATTTCGTCCACATCACCAAGATTCGCAATCACAAGGCTGTAGGCTTGGTTTTCTGTTTTACCCTCGCGCACATAATCCTCATAGCGCTCATTCATGTTGGAGAGCATCTCCTCCTTCAACTCTATCGCCTTTTTGCTCCGCGGAATGTCCGAAAACAAGGTCTCCACATAGTTTTTAATCTTTGCATTCATCATCAATCAACTCCTTTTATTGTAGCAAATTATCGATCATCGTTTTTGCACGTGTCCAATCTTCGCAATTTTCTTGGTATAATTCGCGCCCGGCATCGGTGATTGTGTAGTATCGCCGCCGTGCGCCCGTGTTTTCATCGCCCCAATAAGAAACGATGTAGCCCCCGGCTTCAAGCCGCCGAAAGGCGGTGTACAGGGTTGCTTCTTTGAGCTCAAGCTCATGATTTGTGGCCACTTGTATGGCCTTGTTGATCTCATACCCATAGTTATCTTGCTTCGATAGCTGTGCAAGTATGATGGTTTCGGTGTAACCGCGGATTACATCCGATAGAACGAGCATAACATCACCTCCGTTAATACTTATATCATAATGATACTTCGCCTGTCAAGGTATGTTGAAAAATAATATTTGCTATTGACAGCACAAAACAAAAGTGCTATAGTGTGCATATTCAATAAGTACACTATAGCACTTTTGTTGCGGAAAGGGGTTGCATTTGGAGATTATTATTAGCAGTAACACAAAAAAGCCGATCTATGAGCAGATCACCTCGCAGATAAAGGCGATGATCATGAGCGGCGAGCTTGAAACGGGGCAGGCCATCCCGTCGATGCGAACGCTCGCAAAGACCATCCATGTGAGCGTGATTACCGTCCAAAAGGCGTATGAGGATTTACAGCGCGACGGATTCATAGAAACGACGGTGGGGCGGGGGAGCTTTGTTGCGGCACAAAACCGCGATTTCATACAGGAAGAACAGCAAAAGCTCGTGGAGGAACACCTTGAAAAGGCGGCGCAAATTGCGCGAACCCACGGCATCGGGCTTGATAAAATGATGGAATTGCTCAAACTATTCTTTGAGGAGGTAGAGTGAAATGGAATACGCACTCAAGATCGAAAACCTTTGTAAAACCTATCCCAAGTCGGATTTTCAACTAAAAAATGTATCGTTCAACATTCCGAGTGGGGCGATAATGGGTTTTGTCGGGAGAAACGGCGCAGGCAAGAGCACCACGGTGAACACCATGCTAAACATTATTTTTAGGGATAGCGGCGATGTGCTGTTCTTCGGCGAATCAATGACAGACAAGAGCCCGTCCGTTCGTGAAGATATCGGGGTGGTGTTCGATGCTATGAATTTTTCGGGAGAGCTCACAGCGCATAAGCTCGAAAAAGTGCTCGCCGGCATATATAAGAATTGGGATACACATAAGTATAGCGAATATCTCGCGAGATTCGATGTGCCGCCGAACAATAAAATAAAAACCTTCTCGCGCGGCATGACAATGAAATTATCGCTGAGTGTTGCGCTATCGCATAGCGCGAAATTGCTCATCCTCGACGAAGCAACCGCCGGCCTCGATCCCGTTGTGCGAGAGGAGATTCTCGACGTATTTCTCGAATTTGTGGAGGATGAAAACCACTCGATTTTGATTTCCTCGCACATTTCAAGCGATATCGAAAAGATCGCCGATTATATCACCTTCATAGATGGCGGATGCATTATTTTAACCGAGAAAAAGGATGTTCTTTTATATGAATACGGCATCGCACGCATGAAGCAGGTCGATTTTACTGCCCTTGAAAAAGGCGAATACATCGCATGGCGAAAGCGTGGATTGCACATCGAAGCGCTCGTGAGAGACAAGAAGTGCTTTATGAAGGCGCATCCCGACATAATCGTAGACGACGCTTCAATCGATGCGGTTTTGCCGCTTATAACTAAGGAGGTGGAATAGTATGAAAGGGTTATACATCAACAATTTTTACTCGCTCGGGAGCAATTTTTGGCTTTCATTCGTGGTAGCGTCACTATGTGCATTATTGCCGGTACTTATAGGTGGCGACATCATCTTCATCACTTTTTCCATACAATGCCTCATTTTCGTGGTCAATGTAGGAAGCACTTTTTCAGTGGATGTGCACTCTCGCTGGGATAAATTTGAATTGACCATGCCTATTACGCGCACGAATGTTGTAACCGCGCGGTATCTTTTCTTCCTCTCGTTAATCGGAATAGGTATTTTCACTACGATCCCCACATACCTATTTTACCGCATTGCAGGGGGAACTCTGGCATTCGCTGACGGCATTGGCGGCATGGCGTATGGTACATCCGTTGCGCTTCTCACGAGCGCGTTTATGTACCCGATTATCCTTAAAATTGGTGCGGATAAGAATGAACTCATCATCGTGCTGTGCGCGGTCGGTGCGGCGTTTTTGCACATCGGTTTTTCGTTTTTTGCTTTGCCATTTTCAGCGGATACCGAAATCTTCATTCTTAAAACTGCACCGCAATTAACCGCGCTCGGATGTTCTTCGGTCGTTTTCGTGCTGTCGTACTTTCTTTCTTGTAGGATTTATGCGAGGAAGGAAGTTGGGTGAATGAATATCAGAGGCTTACATGCTTTTGTGTGCTATTGTACGTAGACAATAGTGTGAATGGTGGAATTGCTATAAGTAGAAATGCCGTCAACGCAAGTGTTGACGGCAAGTGATAAGAAAACAATAAATGGTATAATAAAAGCGATATACACAGCCTGCTCAATTCCGAGATAGCACCTCCGCCAAAAGGGGAACCACATCATTTACGTCTGCATAGCCATAATACCTAAGATAAAACACCTGATTGCCATCCAACACGAACAGATGTTTCATAAACCCGTAGCTATCCGCCGCAATAACCGTGCGTTCAAAGGCATCTAATTCTGTGATGGTGTATTCTTCATCTTCCCACAAATGAATATCAATCAATTCTTCAAATAGAAGTGGGGCAAAAAAAGCTATACTCAAGCGATAATACTCTGTGCTTGCACTCGGTGCGTAATATCCGCTTCCATCAGGCCATTTATGTGTTTGATCCGCACCGTCTTGATAAACTTCATAATGTTCGGGAACGAAAGGCGACCAACTAAAATCCGCATAATTGTTGTAATCAATGTCATCATCATAATAATGCGGCTCTTTATAGGCGAATTCATTGCTTTGTTCAATCACATCAAGTGGAATATACGGGATGGGTCGATCTATATCCACTATGCTTTTGCTCCAATCACTCGTTGATGTAAAAATGCTAATCACTAAAATCATAATCGGAAGCAGTAGTGACACAGCGGAAATAATTCTATGGCCTACATGTTGTTTGCGATAATCTTTTTTATGTTCAAGAGAAAACCCATCAGCCAACATTTTTTTGATCTTTATGGCACGGCTTGCTTGTTGCACAGTTTGTACAATTATAAAAAACTCCGACACCAAAAGCACGAGATGCAAAGGGCTTGCCAAAAACAGCGAAACAGGTCTATCGGAAGCTATAAACCCTCCGATATATATTGCGAAAACTGCTAACACAGCCACTCCCGCGACTACAGCTTGCTTTGTAAGTTTCTTGCACAGCCTTCTGTAGCTTTCGCTTTGCACTATGGGATCGGAGTGCAACTCGGTTGCGCTTTCATCCGTAGATTTCCATATGAAAAACAATTTGCTGTGGCAACTTATAAATTCCCAACCGGCTTCATTGTAAGCACTTATTATTTCCTCAGGTGGTGTTTCGTTCTCATCAATCATCGGTTCTACTCGGTATTTAGCATTTATCGGCTTAGATTTTTCAAAACGGAAGTATGCCAAAGTAGTGCCTACAAAGATTAAGCCTTTCTTCGCCATATCAGACAACCAGCACTCCAAGGCAACCGCATCATAAAAATCAAACTGTGGTCTTTTATAACGATATTTCATCTGATTTTACCTCCTGCATTTTTGCATCCGTAATACACATTTCAAGCCTATTTAGTTCTTCGCTATACATCTTATGTCCTTTTTCCGTTAGAATATAAAATCGCTTTCTTCCTTCTGTGCGCGTTTCTACTATGACTTTTTCTTCCTCAAAACGGCCTAAAATTGTATATAGCGTAGCAGGCCCGAGCTTTACGCGCCCTCTTGTTAGCGTTTTCACTATGTTTGTGATTTCTGCTCCGCTGCATTCCCCACGCAAAAAAGCCATCAATGTATAAAACATGCTTTCACTGACAACTTCCATTCGTTTGTTACCCATGTTCACGGCCTCCTAATATCGAGGGTTGATATCGAATAATTGAAGTATAACATCGAGGGTCGATATTGTCAACTCGGAGTTTCTATAGCTTAGAAAATTAATATTGACTTCGTATAGTCCGAACTTTTGAAGCAGTGAAAATCTTTCACCTTACCCTCACCCCCACCACAACCCACTTCCCCGGCGCATTCCCACTATACCGAAACGGATAACAAGTAACCAAAACCAAAGCATCCCCTGCCACCACCGGTATCCGCCAATCCGCGGTATCTTCGTACACGATGATCTCACTGACGGTATACTCAACCTCTCGCCCATCCGGGTACGCAAACGAAAACACATCCCCTACCTCGACATCTTCCAAGGATCGCAAGTGCTTTCTATTGCGATGCCCAAGTATCACGCTTGTGCCGGTTTCGCCGGGGAGTGCCGTGTCGGGCATGTGCCCCGGGGATTCTTCGAGGGTTGATTCGTCAACATTGTCGGCGATGGGGATGTCCTTGCCACCGATTTTTAATGTGCCGAGACCAGTTGTCACTGTGGGTGTTTCGGGCGTAGATTCGGGGGGTTCGAGCATGGGTGACGGCTCGGGTGTGGCTGATGATTCGGTTGTGCTTATTGTATCGTTTTCTATTGAAGGTTCAATCACTTCCACCATTCCCGATGGTTCGGGTGTTTCGTTGAACGCCATCAGATGCGTTGACTCGTCACCATTGAACGCAAAATAGCCCATCAAACAGGCCATAAAAAAGAGGACGGCCAACGCCGCCCCCTGCAAAAACTTCTTCATTTTTCCTCCTATACATGCGGTCTCGCATAAAATAGTATCTTCCAGTTGGACGTTTCCCATATGTCGCGCAGGACGGAGTGCCCCTTCGATGAGCTCGCATCGACAACCTTTCCGCCACCGACATGCACGCCCACATGATGCACCTCGTTCCACCGTCCGCAGTCGCAATTTAGCTTCGACCAGAACACCAAGTCGCCGGGTTGCAGCTGTGATGCGCCTACGGTGTAGCCGTTATCATAGCAGAATTTCGCTTGATCCACGGATGTTCGCGGCAAATTTACGCCCACTTGCGCGTATGCGTGGCGGCTCAATTCGCTACAATCCATGACCGAATATGGCGTGCCGACCTTGTCGAGCGCGGCTTGCGCAATCGCCGCGCCGTTCGTGCCGACGGGCAAATTCGTCTCGATGTTCGCAACGTCCGCCGCGGTCAATCCGCCGAAAACGTCAACGTCGATGAGCGATGCAAACAGGCCATAAAAATCGGGCGACATCATCTCTTCGATCAACTCGCGCCGCTCCGCATCGAAGCCGTACAAGGTCGCGCCCTCGGTGTAATCCATGCTGTCAATCTTAATTGTGATAATTAGTGTGACGGTGGTTTCGGTGGTCGTGCCGCCCTCGCCATCGGGGACGGTTTGTGTGTCGGTTTCGGTCTCGGTGTGGAAATCAGCAGGGTTCATGTCGAAGAAGGTATCGTGTAAAACCGCCTGTTTCTCGGGTGTTACGGTGAGGACTTCATCGCCATTCGCATCGTCCATCGTGGTCATGACGGCGTAGACCGCGAGCACGTCAGCCCAGTTGTTCGCGATATTGCTGTCGCCGTCAAAATGCCCGGCATACTCGATGCGCACCGCGTCATAATCGCCATTGCTAAGGCGGTCAATCTCGG
>CAYJPI010000025.1:0-12816 GCA_964372005.1 uncultured Oscillospiraceae bacterium
AATATGATGCACTGGGACTATTGAACCTGTTCTCGGGCGGCGGACTTTCCCAGTTCACCATTTTCGCGATGGGTATTTCGCCCTACATCACAGGTTCCATTATTATGCAACTCTTGACGATTGCGCTTCCTTCATTGGAACGCATCGCCAAGCAAGAGGATGGCAGGCAGAAGATTGAGCGCATCACCCGCTACGTCGGTGTGGGGCTCGGCCTTGTGCAGAGCATCGGTATCATCACGAGCCTCGGTCAAGACGCCGTGTATAACCCGAGCTTCCTCACTTATGCAACGATCGGTCTCGTATCCACAGCGGGTACGGCATTCCTCATGTGGCTCGGCGAGCGCATAACGGAGAATGGAGTAGGAAACGGTATTTCGCTTCTCATCTTCGCCTCCATTATCTCGCAGGTTCCCACAACGGTAGGAAATGTATTTGCCGGCGTTACCGCAAATCCCCCGATTTATCCTTGGTGGATTGTGTTAATCCTCGTTGTATTGGTACTCGCGGTAATCGCACTTGTTGTTCAGGTGAACGGCGGCGTGCGCAAAGTAACCGTGCAGTACGCAAAGCGTGTTGTTGGTAGGCGCCAGTACGGCGGCCAGTCCACACACATCCCCATGAAGGCGAATGCGAATGGCGTTATGCCCCTCATCTTCACGATGACGATTATGTCGCTTCCCCTCATGCTCATCCAGATTTTCGATTCGGGTTATTATGTCGGAATGCCCTCGGGCTTCTCCGCATTCTACCTTAACTATTTGGGACCCGACACCATCGTCTACTACGTAGTTTACGCTCTTCTCGTTATCGGTTTTGCGTACTTCTACACCACGATTACGTTTAACCCCATTGAGCTTAGCCGTAATCTCCAGCAGCACGGTGGATTCATCCCCGGCATTCGCCCGGGTCGTCCCACAAGCGACTATCTTGGAAGAATCTCCTCGAGGTTGACGCTCTTCGGCGCGCTCTTCCTCGCAACGATTGCGATCATCCCCACCATTTTGATGGGTGCGATCGATATGGCTTCCCCCTTCGGACCCACAAGCGTGCTCATCTTGGTTAGCGTTTCCCTCGACACGATGGAACAGCTCGACAACCAGATGCTCATGCGTCACTATAAGGGCTTCTTGAACTAAGGAGGAAAAGCAATGAAACTCATATTCATGGGACCACCCGGAGCAGGTAAGGGCACACAGGCAGAGCGCGTAGGCGCTAAGTTTGAAATTGCCCACATCTCCACGGGTGATATGCTAAGACAAGAGCGCCGCGAAAAAACGCAGCTCGGGAATTTGGCTCAGTCCTACATCGATAAAGGCGAGCTCGTTCCCGATGACGTGATTATTTCCATGGTTGTGGAACGCATCAAAAAGCCGGATTGCGAAAAAGGTTTCCTACTTGATGGATTCCCGCGCACAATCCCGCAAGCGGATGCACTCGGTAAAATCGTTGACATTGATGCGGTCGTGAACATCGATTCACCTGCAAATGCGATAATCAAACGCATAGCAGGCAGAAGGATGTGCCCCGATTGCGGCTCTACCTACCACATATCCACGCATGCACATGAAAATTGTGCAAAATGCGAGGGTGCACTATACCAAAGAGACGATGATAAGGAAGAAACCGTTAAAAATCGCCTCGATGTGTATGAGAAGATGACGGCGCCTTTGAAGGAATATTACGAAGCGCGCGGCCTACTTCGCACTGTGGATGGCAACCGCCCCATTGAAGTTGTATTTGAGGACATTGTAACAACTCTTTCATAAAGCGAATGAGGAACTGTGATGACGATTAAAACCTCGGAGGAAATTGCCAAGATGCGCCTTGCAGGCAAGGTTGTTGAGGACACGCTCAACATGCTTGAAGGCATGGTGGACATAGGCGTTTCGACCGGCGAACTCGACAAGGCAGCGGATGCCTTCATCCGAAGCCGAGGAGGGATTCCATCATTCCTCAATTACAATGGCTTTCCAAAGAGCATTTGTACATCGGTGAACGCCACGGTTGTGCACGGGATACCGGGCGCATATCGCCTCAAAGATGGGGACATCGTTAGTATCGATGTTGGTGTTCAGCTCGATGGATGGCAGGGCGATGCGGCACGCACATTTCTCGTTGGCAATGTCAGCGATGAGGTGAAAAAACTCGTTACCGTCACACGTGAGGCTTTCTTTGAAGGCATCAAAAAGGCGCGAGCGGGCAACCGCGTGTACGATATATCCTCAGCCATCGAATCTCATGCCCATCTACATGGGTACGGAGTAGTTCGAGAACTCGTGGGGCACGGCATTGGCCGCAATCTCCACGAATCACCTGATGTACCAAACTTCACTCCCGATAAATCGAGAGGGAGGGGCGTAAGGCTCAGAGCGGGAATGACGATTGCAATAGAGCCGATGATTAACCTCGGCACGGCAGACGTTCGCTTCATGCCGGATGGCTGGGCGGTGGATGCGGCGGATGGACTTCCGAGCGCACATTACGAAAACACCATCGCCATTACGGATGGGGATCCCATTCTTCTCACACTTTCTGTAGAGGAGGAGAAATTATGGTAAGTGCGCAAACCGAGCTTATCGGCCAGGTGGTCGAAAGCCGCGCAGGCCGCGACAAAGGTCGTGTATTTCTCATCGTTGCAATAAACGAAGAGGATGACGCATATGTATTCGTGGCAGACGGTTGCTTGAGGAAGCTTGCGCGACCCAAGAAGAAAAAGCGGAAGCATTTAAGAATGCTACCTGCCTTGTCCCAATCGATTGGGAATAAACTTCTAACGGGTAAGCAGGTGTTTGATGCGGAGATACGTAGTTGCCTTCGCAACCTTGGGTATAATGCAGAGCATGAGAGCTAAAAAAAGGAGGACTCTTCTTTGTCTAAGCAGGACGTTATAGAAGTGGAAGGCGTGGTCTCGGATTCATTTCCGAATGCAATGTTCGAAGTGGAGCTTGAAAACGGCCACAAGATTCTTGCGCACATCTCGGGGAAACTTAGGATGAACTTCATCCGCATTTTACCGGGTGATAAGGTAACGGTGGAGCTGTCCCCCTATGATTTATCTCGCGGACGCATCACCTGGCGCGCCAAGAGCTAAGCGAATCAGTAAGGAGGATACAGTTATGAAAGTCAGGCCATCGGTTAAACCGATTTGCGAAAAGTGCAAGATCATCAAGCGCAAAGGCCGCGTAATGGTGATCTGTGAAAATCCTAAGCATAAGCAAAAGCAAGGATAAGCAGGGATAACCCTCAAAATACCCGCGGGAGCGGCTGGGGCGTGTGAAAAGACATGCTCTCTCTTAGCGGGATGTGATATATGTATGAATTAAACAAAGAACTAAAAATTACAGGAGGTGCAGTAATTTTATGGCACGTATTTCCGGTGTAGACTTGCCCAGAGACAAGCGCGTGGAAATCGGTTTGACCTACATTTTCGGTGTAGGACGCAAAACCGCAACGGACATCATAAAGGCATGCGATGTCGATCCCGACACGCGTGTACGCGACTTGAGCGAAGCTGATGTAAATAAGCTAAGAGAATATATTGACCGCTACGTAAAAGTGGAGGGTGATCTTAGGCGTGAGGTTTCCATGAACATCAAACGTTTGATGGAAATCGGTTGTTATCGTGGCGTTCGCCATCGTAAAGGTCTGCCCGTTCGCGGACAGAGCACGAAGCAGAACGCACGCACACGCAAAGGCCCCAAACGCTCTATGGGCGGTAAGAAGAAGTAAGGAGGGAGAAAAGCGATATGGCAAAGGGTAAAATCAAGAAGGCCGGCACGCGCAAGCGCCGCGAGAAAAAGAATATTGAACGTGGTGCCGCGCATATCCGTTCTTCCTTCAACAATACGATGGTCACCATCACCGACACTGCAGGTAACGCCATTTCTTGGTCGTCCGCAGGTGGACTCGGCTTCCGTGGTTCGAGAAAGTCTACGCCGTTTGCGGCGCAGATGGCTGCGGAAACTGCCGCTAAGGCAGCGATGGAACATGGCCTCAAGACTGTTGAAGTCTATGTTAAGGGCCCCGGCTCCGGCCGTGAGGCAGCGATCCGTGCACTTCAGGCTGCTGGCCTCGAAGTAAACATGATCAAAGACGTGACGCCCATCCCGCATAACGGATGCCGTCCGCCGAAGCGTCGCCGCGTGTAAGAGGAGGAATTCATCATGGCAAAGAATATGCAGCCGGTTGTTAAGCGTTGCAAAACGCTGGGAGTTTCCCCCGCAGCAATGGGTTACACCGGAAAGACGAAATCGGAAACGATAAGAAACCCCAAGGGGCAGATGAGAAAGAAGAAGAGCGAGTACGCCGTACAGCTTACCGAAAAACAAAAAGTTAAGTTTGTGTATGGTATACTTGAGAAGCAATTTAGGAAATACTATGAAAAGGCGGCAAGATCTGGTGGAGTTACCGGTGAAGTCATGCTCACAACAATTGAGCGTCGCCTTGATAATGTAGTATATAGACTCGGACTTGCAGCTACACGCCGCCAGGCGCGCCAGATTGTGAACCATGGTCACTTCCTCGTTAATGGCAAGAGGGTTAACATCCCCTCCTACCTCGTTAACGTAGGTGATGTAATCGAAGTTCGCGAGAAGAGCCGTTCGAGCGAAATGTTCAAGCGCTTCGTGTCGGAAGATGCTCCCTTCGTCCTCGTCCCCGAGTGGCTCTCCCGCGAGAAGAGCGAGCTCAAGGGTGTAGTTGAGAAGATGCCCGTAAGGGAAGATATCGACGTGAGCATCGAAGAGCATTTGATCGTTGAATACTACTCTCGCTAAACGTTGACCCTTTGTGATATAATCATAATAGGATCGCTAGACGTAAGCGGTATATTCCCGGCTCACGAAAAAAGGAGGGTATTGTATGATAGAGATCGAAAGACCCAAGATTGAGTGCATAGAGAACACAGATTGCTATGGCAAGTTCTTGGTAGAACCCCTCGAGCGCGGATTCGGTACGACCTTAGGTAACTCACTAAGGCGCGTGCTACTTTCGTCCATGCCCGGCGTGGCTGTAACATCGGTGAAATTCGATGGCGTACTCCACGAGTTTTCAACCATCGAAGGTGTGAAGGAGGATGTAACAGAAATCATCCTCAACCTTAAAGAGCTTTGCGTGAAGATGTATTGCGACGGACCCAAGAAAATCGTTTTCGATAAGACAGGGCCGTGCGTTGTTACAGCGGGCGACATCGTCCCCGATTCGGATATTGAAGTTGTCAATTCCGATTTGGTTATCGCAACTTTAGGCGAAAATGCGCACCTCTACATGGAGGTAATGTTAGATCGCGGCCGCGGATACGTAAGTGCCGAGCGCAACAAGCGCCCCGGTATGCCGATCGGCGAAATTGCGGTTGATAGCATTTTCACCCCCATCGATAAGGTGAATTTCTCTGTGGATAACACACGCGTCGGCTCCTCCACGGATTACGACAAGCTCACGCTTGAAGTATGGACGAGCGGATCAATTCGCCCCGAGGAAGCGGCTTCCTTGGCCGCGAAAATATTGAAAGAGCATCTCGACCTATTCATCAACCTCACCGAGCATGTGCAAGGTGTTGAGATAATGATGGAGAAGGAAGAGGATAAGAAAGAGAAGATTCTTGAGATGACCATCGAAGAACTTGACCTTTCTGTCCGCTCGTATAACTGCCTCAAGCGCGCCGGTATCAATACCGTTAACGAGCTTGTGCAGCGCAACGAGGAAGAGATGATGAAAGTTCGAAACCTCGGCCGCAAGTCGCTCGAGGAGGTACAGCAAAAGCTGGCCATGCTCGGGCTGAATCTTCGCAACAGCGAAGACTAAGGATTTAGATTAGGAGGAAAGCACAATGCCAAATCGCAAGTTGGGCAAGGCTACTGATCAGCGACTCGCGATGCTTCGCAATCTCACCACCGCTTTCTTGTGGAACGGAAAACTCGTAACCACGGAGAAGCGTGCTAAAGAGGTTAGACCCATCGCGGAGAAGCTCATCACGCTTGCCGTGAGAGAATACAAGAATACCGAAACGGTTACCAAGCAGAGCCGTAACGATAAGCAGCAGATCATCGAGCGCGAAGTCATGAACGATTTGCCCTCGAAGCTCCACGCTCGCCGTCAAATGATGTCGTTCCTTTACGACCTTCAGGAGACAAAGGCTAAGGATGAGAGCAAATCTGCGTACAAGGAGCGCACCAAGGAAAACCGCCACCCCGTTGTGGAGAAGCTTTTCCGTGAGATCGCACCCAAGTACGATGGCCGTAACGGCGGCTACACACGCATCACCAAGATGGGACCCCGTCGCGGCGATGCAGCCGAAATGGTAATCCTTGAGCTTGTTTAAGCTTTAAGAAGCAAAAAGCCGACACAGTTATGTGTCGGCTTTTGTTTGTCTCTATGAGAATTATCGTTTGTTTTTCATGCCTTTATGGCTACGCTACATAGCTTCCGTAGCCTCGATAAACCACGCTTTTGCATCCTCGCTGATATGCTCAAGCAATTTTTCGCGCACAGCGGCGTGATAAGCGTTAAGCATGCTGATGCCATCTTCGCCCAAAACATCTTTTAAGATAGGCGCTTTGGGGATGGGCGCGAATGTTAAAGTTTCGAATGTGTGGAACTTTCCAAACGCCGTTTCTACGGGATCGCTCACCATTACAAGATTCTCTATGCGCACACCGAACTTACCCGCAACATAAGAGCCCGGCTCGCACGATAGAATCATGCCTGCGCTAAGCGGTGTATCGACATCGCCGCCGATTCTATGCGCAATGCGAGCAGGCCCTTCGTGGACGCTTAGCATAGCACCCACACCATGTCCCGTGCCATGCGCATAATCGATGCCTTCCTTCCAAAGTGAAACCCTCGCTATGGCATCGAGCTGGCCGCCCGATGTACCGGAAGGGAAGCGCGTGTTTGACAGTGCAAGCATCCCCTTAAGAACGAGCGTGTAGTGCATGCGCTCTTCGTCGCTAAGCTCCCCCAAGGGCAAAGTACGCGTGATGTCCGTAGTGCCGTATTCGTACTGCGCGCCGCCATCCACGAGGAGGAACGATTTATTGTCGAGGTGCGCATTCGTCTCTTCATTTGCATGATAATGTATAATTGCCGAGTGTGGGCCATACCCAACAATTGTACCGAAGCAAAGATCGAAAAAGCTTTTGCGCGATGCACGCAATCCTTCCATCATGGAAGCAACGTCGAGCTCGGTTAAGGATGCAACATTCTCATGCGTGAGCATCTTGTGCATGAATTCGCAAACAGCCACGCCATCCTCGATGTGGCAAGCGCGCATGTTTTCGCGTTCAACCTCATTCTTGCATGCCTTGCGCAAAGATACAGGCGACATTCTTTCTATGCGCTCACCTGCAATAGCGTTATAAAGCGCGTAATTGGCTTGTGATGGATCTACGAGCACGCGCATACCCTGCGTTTGCGTTGCAAATTCATATGCGCTCGCATATGGACGGATGGTAACCCCATCCGCTTCGAATGCAGCCTTTGCGCTACTCGGGCACTTTGCTTCATCCACGAACAGTATAGCATCGGTTTTTGTTATCGCGGCGAAGGCGAGCACAACGGGATTGTTTTCGACATCGCGGCCACGCATGTTGAACAGCCAAGCCACCTCATCGAGAGCAGAGATGAGATAAGCATCTGCATCGTCCATATCATCGCGCAGTACGGCGATTTTCTCCTTGCGGCTTTGCCCCGTAGCATGGTCGGGAAGGAGGAAGAGGGCATCGCTCGGTAGTTGAGGGCGATTTTCCATCAAGTCACCGGCTATATCCTCATCTGTTTTTATGCTTGCATTCTTCTTTGCGAGCATTTTTTCTATGCCCGAAAGCATTTTAGCGGGGAGCACGCGTGCATCCGCGCCAAATGTGCCGTTTTCGGGGATGATTTGATAGATATACTCTTCAACGCTCAAAACGCCGGGCATGCCTGCTTTCATCAAAGCGATGGGTGAACCGATAAGCTCGCGCTCGGCCTGCAGGAAGTAGCGCCCATCAGTGAAGAGTGCGGATTCGCTTTTTGTTACTACAAGTGTACCTGCAGAGCCTGTAAAGCCACTGTAGTAGGGTAGAAGCATGAAGTGCGCGCCTACATATTCGGACGAATGAAAGTCCGACATGGGGATGATATAGGCATCGATGCACTTGGCCTTGAGCGTATTTTGCAATTGCGTTATTCTTGCGGAGACAGTATTCATTTCAACACATCCTTCTTTTAAAATAGTAGAATCCACATCCAGCGTGCGGCATTTAGTATGCCCAAAAAGGCCGCTATGATGATAAGCCTAAGGAAACCATTCTTAGGTTTTTTCGCCTTGGTAGCGCGGTATTCCATCGATGCAATTATGAGCGATACGAGGGCGCATGCCGAGCCCGTAAAATCGGGGAGCGATTGCAAATAGGAAAAAAACAGCGCATCGACGAATATGAGAAGGGACATAAGCGATGTTATCGCACTAAAAAATACATTCATACTATCATATTACATAATGCGTGTAGCATTTGTCAAGGAAGCACGTAAGCAGGGGGAAAAGAATAATATAAAAGGAACATCCTATAGAAATCGGAGGCAGTATATGCATACGAATATTGTAGAAATGAACCATGTAAGCCTCACTTATCATGAAACCCATGGCGAAACCTTGGCGATAGATGACCTAAACATGACCGTTGAAGAGGGCGAATTTGTCGCGGTGGTGGGGCCGTCGGGATGCGGAAAAACAACCATGCTAAGCCTGATGGCAGGGCTGATGCAACCATCAAAGGGCAGTGTGAGCGTGATGGGCAAGAAAGTACGCGCGCCGGGGGAGAATATCGGCTATGTATTACAGCGCGATCATCTGCTCGACTGGCGAACGATCGAAGGCAATGTACTACTTGGGCTTGAAGTTAAGAACATGCTCAACGAGGAAACGAAGGCGCATGCGCTCTCGCTTGTAAAGAGATATGGATTGTGGGATTTTTTGCATCACTATCCGCATGAACTTTCGGGTGGGATGCGCCAAAAAGTAGCGCTTATTCGCACGCTCGCGTTCGATCCCGAATTGCTGCTGCTTGACGAGCCCTTCTCCGCGCTTGATTATCAGACGCGGTTATCGGCATCGGATGAAATACATGCGATAATCAAGAATGAGCATAAGAGCGCGATACTCGTAACGCATGACATAGCGGAGGCCATATCGATGGCAGATCGCGTGATGGTGCTGTCAAAAAGGCCTACGCGCGTAAAGAAGGAATACTTGATAAGCTTAACATGCGAGGCGAATAATCCTTTATCGCGCAGAAATGCACCTGAATTTCATAATTACTTTAACGACATTTGGAAGGAGCTTGATCATAGTGGAAAACCTTGATAAAGCGCACTCACCGGCGCATGAGATATTCTTACAATCGGTGAAAAGGAAAAAACGCTTCATACTCGGCATGCAGCTTTCACTGCTGTTTGCCATTTTGTTATTTTGGGAGGTGGCCGCAAGGACGGGGCTTATCGACCCATTTATAACCAGTAGCCCAACGCGAGTGTGGCAAACGCTCACGAACCTATACAGTGAAGGCACTTTGTTTATGCACATGGGCGTTACGCTATACGAAACGGTGGTGAGTTTTATATTGGGGACATTGCTTGGCAGTGCGATAGCAATTTTGCTGTGGTGGAGCCCGTCCCTATGTAAAATACTCGATCCGTATCTCGTAGTACTAAATGCTTTGCCTAAGATCGCGCTCGGGCCGATATTGATAGTGTGGTTCGGCGTAACGAGCAAATCTATCATAGCGATGGGGCTTCTCATATCGCTTGTTGTAACTATATTGACTGTGCTTACGGGCTTCCTAGATAGCAGTAATGAAAAGCAATTGCTTATGCGAACGCTTGGGGCGAATAAATGGCAAACGTTTATGAAGGTGGTGCTCCCTGCATCGGTACCGACGCTTGTGGCCGCGCTTAAATTAAGTGTTGGGATGAGCTGGGTAGGTGTAATAGTGGGTGAATACCTAACTTCAAGGGCAGGGCTTGGCTACTTGATAGTGTATGGTGGGCAGGTGTTTAAGCTCGACCTTGTGATGGCAAGCGTGATACTTCTTCTCATACTTGCCGCGCTGATGTACTATGCCGTTGCGTTCTTTGAAAAGCAAATAATTAAGAAAATGGGACTTGGGTAAGCGTGTCAAAAATCCATGGATTTTCGACAACATTCACGGACTTTCCCTGAGCAAAGCTCCGGGCGGGAAAGCCCGCAAAGTAAAAAAACTCAGTTTTTTTCCGTTTCGGCGCGCCGGTCGCCGAAGCCGGATTGAAAGCAACCATGCTTAATTCCTTGTTGGTTTATTTTTTGTGAGGTATTTAAAGAAGTGGCCAAAGGCCACTTCTTATCTTTCTAATAATTATAACCCTGAACCGTGAAGCGGGTCAGGGGAAAAGGGATCAAGGGGACAACGTCCCCTTGTAGGGGTTTTAGGGGATGAAATCCCCTAACGTCCCCCCCTCCCCCTAAGCATTCTTGGATGCTTCGAATTCCTCTTCTTTGAGCTTGGAAAAGTCGATGGCATTATTGGTTTCGTCCACCCACAACCGTTCCATATTGTAGTACTGTCTCTCATCGGGGATGAACAGATGCACGAGCACGCACGCGAAATCGAGCACGATCCAGCGCCCCTCGGAATAACCCTCCTTGCGGCGAACCTCGAGCCCGAGCTCAACGGCCCTATCCTCAAGTTCGTCGGCGAGCGCCTTCACCTGCGGCACTGCGCGGCCACTGCTGATTATGAACCAATCCGCGATGATCGTCTTGTCCGCCACATCGATGGCGATGATGTCGAGCGCCTTCTTGTCATACAATACCTCGCACAATGCGAGCACTTGTTCCTTAATAGTCAAAATCCATCCTCCTTTTTGATACAATGATTTACTTTCTTGCGGCTATCAAGCCCTCGAGATAGTGTAATAGTAGTTTCGATTCTTCATCGACGGCATCCTGTCCGCCGAGTGATTCAACATGTGTGAGGCAATGCACGAGCGATGCATGCATAGCACCGTACAAATCCTCCCTGGCGAGCATTCGTAAGGATTCAACGCCGGGGAAATCGCGCCCATCCTCAACCATGTCCGCAAGGTATATCACCATAGCAAGCCGACTCATGCCAACCGCCCCTGTGGTGTGATAGCGAATGGCGTTTATAACCTCTTCGTCGGTTACCGCGTATATCTCGGCGGCAAGCCTTGCGCCGGTCTTAGCATGAGTGAGCGGCCCATTGTCCTCGCTCCTTCCGCAATCATGAAGTAGCGCGGCAAGCCTCGCTTGCTTGGCATCCACACCATGTATAGTAGCAAGTAGAGCGGCCTCCTTTACCACACCCATGGTATGCAAAAATCTCTTCTCGGGTAAAACCCGTTTTAATCGATCGAATAGTTCGGCATGCTTCTTGCTGAAATACAAACCTTTTTCGTAGGTATAATTTTCAGCGGACGGCGGCATCAGCGCGGTTACGGGGAGCGCACGCTTGATGCGATCGCGAACCTGCGTGGACGATATGCAGTCAACACGCGTATCGAGTACGGTTACTTGCGCGGAATACTTCTTGGCAAATGAAGCGGCTATCGCTTTTTCATCCGATTGCGCATCGATGCGCGGAACACATATGAAATGCGCGTACTTCATAAGTACGGCCGAGTTTTTCCAGTTGGGTAAATCTTCGAGCATATCCGTGCCGATGATGAAATGCACCTCGGCGTCCTCGTATAACTCGCGTAGCATGTCAAATGTATCGATGGTGTAGCTCTTGCCGGCGCGACGCAACTCAAGATCGGAGGCGTAAATGTGCGGTAAACCCTCGCAGGCATGTTCTACCATGGCGAATCTTTTCTTCGCGCTCACATCGCTCTTTACACTCTTGTGCGGCGGCTTGCTCGCAACCATCATCAATACCGCATCGAGTTCCGCTAAATCTCGAGCGGCTACGGCCATCTGAAGATGCGCCGAATGTATGGGGTTGAATGTTCCACCGAGTACCCCTATTCGCCGAGGCGAAAAAGTCATATGCATATCAAACCCCTCCCTTAACTACATTTTACACCATCGGGGCATGTTTGTATAGCCTTTTGCAAATTGATAGGCATACAGGATACTCAAAGCACCGATACGCTCACGCCCGTGTGCAAGAATACGAGATACGAACTCTTAACTTTAAGGGATGTAAGCTGTTCAAGTGCATGTGCGTAAAGCTTAACTTGCTTGCTGTGATGCTCAATACGCTCATTTAGCATGGCATCGGTATGATATCTGTCGGTCTTGTAATCGATGAGCACCCACTCGCCATCCTCGAGGAAGCATGCATCGAGCACGCCTTGAAGAAGTACGGGCTCATGTATGTCGGACAGGCCGAGCATCGATGCATCGGCCTCCAAGCAAAATAACCATTCGCGCTCGATGCGCGGCGATTCCCTCATGCGCTTACCGAGGTCGCTGTTCAAAAAATCGCAAACCTTCGATGCTTCGATGGCGCGCACCTGCAACATTGATAGCTTGTTCGCGTTTAACAGCCGTGCGCATTCATCCTTTAGACGGCTATCATCGTATACGCCGAATATATCCGCTATGCCGAGGAAGAGATGCACCGCGCTTCCGCGCTCGGCAGGGGTGAGCGATGTTTTTTCCTCCTCCATAAACTTAGGCGATTCAACGAGCTCTGTCATGGCTGTGGCACGGTTAAGGCCGCTCACGCTCACCTTCGATGGTATGAAGGCGGCGGCGGAATGCGCATACCTAAAAGGTAATTGCGCCTTTAGCTCATCATATATATCGTTTTCATCTTCATGCACTTGCTCGGCTTC
>CAYJPI010000026.1:0-12687 GCA_964372005.1 uncultured Oscillospiraceae bacterium
TGAAGGAAAGTCATCACTCATCACTCTCTTAACGAAAGCAAAGGATGGCGTAGCAGGCAAAACCGGAACCGTTATTCGCGGTTAACATTGTGCTCCTCGAGGAAAGCTTCAAACTCCTCATAAGGAAGAGGCCGCGAGAATACGTAACCTTGTACGTAGGCACAACCGCAACCTACTACATAGCTTAAAAGTTGCTTCTCCTCTACACCTTCCACGATAACTTCGCGCCCTATAGCGCGGATACCACAGATGAGATGCTCAAAGAAAACACGATTTTCGGCCGTAGTCGTTGTCGCAAGGACGAGACTGCGGTCGATTTTTATTATACCTATGGGTAGGTTTAAAAATACGCTCATGTTCGAATATTCTACGCCGAAATCATCAAGCTCAAATATAAAACCGCGATTAAGCATTACCGACATGACGTCCTGGATGGTTTTCGCGTCAGACACCAAGGTGCGCTCGGTTATCTCTATCTTTATCTCGCTTGAACGCACATCATACTTTTCAAGCATGGCAGAAACCTTATCGGGCATGTCTTTTTGGAGGAACATGCTATATGGGAAGTTAATCGATATGGATTTGAGCATGTGGGAATTTTCCCCGCGCAAACGATATCGATGAAGGTCTTGGCAAACCTTCTCGAGTACGATGTAGGTTATGCGGTTGATTAATCCGGTCTTCTCGGCCACAGGGATAAACTCGGATGGGAAAAGATTATCCATATGCGCATCGCGCAAACGGATGAGCGCCTCAGCCTGTGGAAAATACCGGTTCTGATCGGAATAAATAGGCTGGTAGTACACGTCGAAGCCATCGTTCTCAATTGCGCGAATCATTCGCTCGATGATGTGCGTTTTTCTTTGCATCTCATCGCGCACATGAATGTCGTACAAAAAGCGCCTTTCGGACGAGGTTTCCTTCAAAAGTGATAACGAATAATCGGTGGTGGAAAATAGCGTTTTTATATCCTGCCCGAATGAGGGGAAATCCACGCGCGTGTATGATATTGAAATGGCAACCTCCTTACTATCTATGAAGAAGGGCTTATCAAAGCGCAGGGCAGTTTCGCTTATGGCGTACTGCATTTGAGAAGTTATGTTTGGGATTAAAACGGCAAATTCATCACCGCCATAGCGATAAAGGTTTTTCGCAGGGAAATTGTTTTTAAAGTGCAATGAAATTGCTTCAAGAAGGGCATCCCCCACGGCAAGCCCGAGCCGCTCGTTTACACCCTTAAAATTGCGCAAACTAAACACAAACAAAGAAAAAGGCTCTTTTTTTGCGGCAAGATTATGCATATGATATGTTAGTGTTTTACGGTTATACAATGTCGTCAACTCATCTTTGCGCTGTGTTACATTTTGAATGTAAAGGTGGATGATAAGCGCGCCGGATACGCTTGCAAAACCTGATAGCAAAACATGCGAGAAGATTAGTTGGAACGATGATATGATGGCTGAAACCAGCATATTTATGCATAGAATAATAAGAATTTCTCGCGATGAAGTGCGCCTGTTGCGTATGGCGATAATAACAACGCCCAGTATATATACCCCCGCAATCACATATGTGCTTTGATAAAGCGGGCCGCGTGTGTAGCCGGCCACAGGGTCGATGGTGAATACGGAGTGAAATATGTAATTTGAAAGAATAAGCATAACATACAGAATATAAGGTAATAGCACAAGATAGGCTTTGCCGGTTATCGTTATTTTTGACGAGCGAAACTGCCTGAACGAAAGCGCATAGAAAAAGCAAATTGCGCTGACGATCGGGGCACAAATATAATAAATTACCTTTAGAAGTTCTTCAAGCCAAAGGGGAAAAATCTCCCTATACTCCGAAACGAGAGTGGATGAAATTGTAAAGACGATTGATACGACGCATCCATAGTACATCAGCCTGAACATGCGATATCGGGTGGATCCCGGCTCATTATCATATGAAAGGCTGACAAGAGCTATGATTGCCACAATGAGTGCCAAGTATTCAGCGGTCAAATCATAAGTGTGCATTAAAACCTCATACAGTGCAGAAAGGACTATCGAGCGCGTGGGCCCGAATACGAGGGAGTACTGCCGGGTTCATAAATATGGAAGGTGTTTTTGCTCCTTCCTTTAGCGTGGTACATAGCTGAATCTGCAGCTTTATACAGTTCCTCAAATGTTGTACCGTGGTCGGGCGATACGGCAATTCCGACGCTTGCGCTAACATGCACAATTTCGTCAGACGGTGTGAGAAAATCGCGCATAAGTGCGGCGCAAATATTCTTTGCTTTTTCGCTTATGATACCCTCAGAGATAACATTTTTCATGAATACGATGTACTTATCACCACCTATGCGGCCTATAACATCGTGATCTCTGAAGATTTTTTCGATATGGCCATAAGTGTCTTGCAAAACCACATCTCCATATGCATGGCCGAAGTTGTCGTTAACGCCCTTGAAGTTATCAAGATCGAGCATGAATAGCGCACCGATGCCGCCATTTTGCAAATATGTATCAACATACCTTGCTGTGTACTCCTTGTTGTAAGCACCGGTTAGCGAATCGCGCTCTGCTTGGTAGCGCAAGGAGAGCTCTTCGGTTTTCTCGTCATTTATATCGCTAACAGACATTATAGCGATAACATCACCTTCGCTATTTACATGGGATGTAATATTTGCACGATACCAAATGTATTCTCCGCCGCTTGATGCGCGGTATTCGTAATCATAATCGGTGTTACCCTTCTCATGATTTTGTTTTAGCATCGACGAAGAAGCATAGGGTATTACTGAAGCGATATCATCGGGATGCACGAGCGATGAAGCGGTAGATGAAGCGTAACTTGTATAAGAGAAATCGGGCGGCAATTCGATATCCTTACCGCCGCGCATACAGTATTGAACCCTGTCCTTCGTGCAATTTATTTCAAGCACGCTTTGCATACGGTCCATAAAGGCCATCTTGTATTGCTTTTCCTTGTCAATTCGTTTGGCAAGCTCATCGCTTTTAGCCTTATACCCATAAAGGTTCACCATTTTAATCATCATGGCAACGCCGATATAAATGCCCGACAGAAGAACGATCGGCGAAATGAGCTGGCGCACTGCAAGCCCGGGATAATCTGCGTCAATCATGAATACGCGCGAGTCATAAATCGTATAAGCGAGGAATATGCAACATAGCATACATAGGAAAATTGAAAACTCCTTGTTTTGATTGATAATCTTGAGATATCTTTCGGGTATGATTTTCATTACAAGTACCAAAATTACAAGGTGCAGAAGCAAAGATAGTATGGTGACATACCAATAGTAATTGCCGGTGTGCATTACATCGTATATAGATATGCCGGCTATCATCGAAAAAACTGCGGATACGATTGAGTGAACCGCTAAAATATGCATGATAATTGCGGAGGAACATGTGACTATTCCAATAATTGAATTTGAAAAGCAAAACACAAACTCAAGCGTGAGTACGATAGCAATATTCAAATACATCATAGAGTCGACTGTGCCGGTATTTACCATCGCAAAATAGCACAACACGGAATTTAGTGCACATACTACAACTATGACAACGATAGAAAACCTGCGTTTATCGAGTATGCGCCTAACAAGCTCAAAAAAAACGAAGTTATGAACGAAAAGGGTTAATATAAAAGCTATAGCAATCAGCAAATTTGTGTTGCCCATTTTTCCCTCCCACGATAAAGGCGCAGTAAAATATGCTTATATCCTAATGCCCCTAATTGAATGATAATAAAAATAAAGCTTTTGACGAGCTCTATGCCTATATTATCATTACTCCCCCTTATATTATCGCACAAAAAAGCCTCGCATACAACAAAAAAATTATAAACAAACTACGTATGGAAAAAAACAGAAAGATAAACGATACATTTTCATTTATCTCAATGTTTTCCTTACGATTGCTACCGTGAAGTAAGACATCAGGAACAGCCCCAAGAAACCTTCTATCCCGGCAAAGAAGGCGGTTATGCCATTTTGAGGAGACACATCGCCGTAGCCGATTGTAAGGAAGGTGATAACGCTAAAATATATGCCTTGGAAGAAACCGCCGAAAGCTTCGGGGATGCCATCCTTAACGCTTATTTCCGTGAAGGGTACGAATCCACTGAATATCACACCAAACAGCAATATTATCGTTAGCATGCTAAGGAATACCCAACCCGGGCCCGTGCCATAACGCCCCACACGATCGACGAAGCGATAAACAGCCTTCAAGTATGGACTGCTTAAGCTTGCGCTCTTATAGCGCATGTACTCGACGAAGGCCAAATCTTCCTTATCGTACTCGCCGAGTTTATGAAAGTTTTCCTTGAGGATGCGCATATCGAGGGCCTTTTTTCTATTTTGGTTGCGCTTCTCCTCGGCCGTTGCGTTTTCAATTTGCCCATAAGCCGCGATGGCATGCTTCGCTACAGGAAAGTCGATGGTGATGGTGCCGAGGTTAAGCGTTCTTTCAAGGCACAGTGCACGTATGTTCATGCGATCCCCGCCCGTCTCGGTTGGGCGATTCAAGAACAATGCCTTTTCGATTATGCAATCCGTGAAAACGAGCGCACCCACATCCTTAACGCGCATATTGGTATGATCGGGGAAGGTTGAGTTAGAGAAAACGAAGGTGGATTCGGGTGCTACTACATCGTCGAAGGCGAGGTCTCCAAGCCCAAAACGTGCGAGAACGAAAAGCACCTCGCTCTTTTTCATATGCGTGCCTTTGAACGAGATATTCCCGTTTGAAAACTGTACAAACCGGAACGAGAGCTTGCTTCCCGTAAATCTTGAGCGAATAAACAATACCGCACCTTCGCCAAAGCGTGCTCCACGAAACGATACGAGGTCGCTCGTGAATTGTGCATATTTGAAAGAGACATTACCATCGAAGAAACGCGCATTTCTAAAAGTTGTTTCTTCGCCGGCGAATTGCGCCCCCTTGAATGCTTTTTTTTGTGACGGGAAGTGCGCCTCATCGAAATTGGTTATACCATCGAAGAAGGTATTTCTTGCGCTGAAACCGTTTAGTATTACATTAGGGCTTTCGCAGTGCTCCACGATGAACGAGTAATTAAAGCCGTACACGTAACAGTAATCGAGGTTGATGCTTTGCCCCGCCTTCGCAGCTACAGCTATTTCTTCCATGGTGACCAAGGGATAATCGATCGATCTTACCCCATCTTCAAGATGCATGGTTACAGTCGCTACCAAGCCATTTATCTCAACAGTATGCGAGTGGCGCCTTATAGGTAGGCATGTAGAATCCGATATTTCATAATTCTTTTCGTCAAAATGAGCTATGCGCTCTTTGGCTGTTTTTCGTCCGTTCATAATTACTCTCCGTAGACACTATCTAATACAAAGGCGATTGCGCACGTATTGTATACGCATGAACGCAATCGCCGTATGATTTTATTATGCTACCCTGTTTTTACTAATCCTTATCATCTTTTTTGGGACGTGGGGTGCGATCGACATCGCGGCTGACAAAGACGTCCTGCTGATGCGTTAGGCGGAATGTATCGCGAAGCGCGTATTCCTTTGCCTCGGATTTTTCGATTGCCGTGTTCATCTTCGCTTTCATGGAAGATGTAATGGCAAATGCGACTATCAGCCCAAGCACAATACCAATTATTATTGACATGGTTCGATTTCCTCCTTATTCATTCATTAAGCCGCAAACTTCTTATGAAAAGAAGAAGGAAGCGAGCAAAGTGAGGGGAATCGCCGAAGCGACTGTGAGCCCTATGCGCCAAAGCGCGAGCTTCTTGGTATCGATGGGAAGCTCGCCGGCTACCTTTCCGGTTTGGCCGTTCACGCAGAACATATACATCTTATCCTCATACTTGGTGCTAAGAACCCACACGGGCATGAGTGCATAATCTACCTGCTCGCCTTGCATGGTTACATAGCTATCGTTGCGCGATACGCTGTCATAGCCCGTAACGGTATCCTCGAGAGCGTCCACGGTGGATTCGGTTACGCGCTTGTCGATGCGCGGTGTGCACTCGGCAACCGACACATCGTATTTATCGGCAAGGAAGCCTGCGAGATACTGCGATGCAAAGGGCACGGCCTGCGAGTAATCGAAGGGCTCTATGCCATCCATGTACTTATCATCCATCTTCTTTGAAGCGTCTACCGGGATGGATGAAAAGCCGATTGAACCCGCACGCGATGCGGCATACGTGGTTGTCTCGGTGTAGTTATAATCATCATCGCTCCAGCTGCGGATGTTTTTCGCAGTGAACTGCGCCTTACCGTCGCCTACGCAACTAAAGAGCCAGAAGGGAACATACAACCCCTGTATCTTCGATATGCGATTGGAATCCTTGAAGGCATTTGGAAGAAGCGGCTTTCCTTCGTAGAAGTTTTTAAGCTTCTGCATAGCCTCTTCCTTCGTCACGCTGAATGGGATAATCTTATCGGGCGTAAGCATTCCTTTTACGCGCCCTTCAAGCACTACGGGGTTTCCGCAGTACAGGCACTCCGTTGCGGCCGTGTTGCCGTCGGATATAATTTCAGCGGCGCAGGATTGGCAGATGAATGCCGTTTGCTCCTCCATCACCTCATGGTTCTTTTCAAAGCTCTCCATGCGCCAGTTGACATCCTGCTTCTGTTGCTGTGCCGCGGCAGAAGCATCTGCGCCCGCAAGAACATCTTGGGGGAATTCGCTCATGCAAAAATCGCATACGAGAAGTTGCTTCTCGGCATCGAAACGAAGCGGCGCTGTGCAAGTGGGGCATTGGTACTTGAGCATGCTTTCCATACATCAATCTCCTTTATGCGTTTACTTGGTGTCGTTATCGTCGAATACATCTCCGCATTCGGGGCAGAACTTGGGCGGGCTCTTAGGCTCGGGGGGGTTCCAGCCGCACTTATCGCAAGCATACAAGGGTGCATCGGCAGGTTTCTTAGAACCGCATTCCATGCAGAATTTACCCTTGTTTGTTACGCCGCAAGAGCAGGCCCAGCCTGAAGGTGCTTCGGGTTTCTTTGTGCCGCATTCGAGGCAGAACTTACCCGAGTTGGAAGCGCCGCAAGCGCAGTTCCAACCATCTTGCGAAGGAGCCGCAGGAGCTGCAGGTGCCGCGGGGGCTGCAGGTTGCTGAGGAGCCTGCTGAGGGGGCTGGCCGTATTGACCTTGCTGGGGCTGGCCGTACTGACCCTGAGGGGGCTGACCATACTGACCCTGCGGAGGTTGCCCGTACTGACCTTGCTGGGGTTGACCGTATTGCTGCTGCTGTTGCTGTCCCATCTGGAAGAGGTTTTGCGCGGCATTACCGCCCATGTTGTTTGCCATATTCATGCCGGCAAATGCCATGAAAGCACCTTGGCCTTCGTTTGCGGCGGCACTTTGCATCGCGGCGGCCTGTGCACCGACCAAGTGCGCGGCGGCCATAGTGGGATTGCGGAACGCGGCATTGCGCTGTAGTTCCTTGATCATCGCTTCGTCTTCCTCGGAAGCCTTAACCGAACTTACGCCGAAGGAATGTATCTTTAGGCCGCGCATTCCACCCCATTTCTGGGATAAAACTTCGTTGAGTGCGTCCGCCAATTCCATGGTATGGCCGGGGAGCGCGCTATAACGGATGCCCATGCCCGATATCTTGGCGAATGCGGGCTGGAGCGCGGTGAGAAGTTCTGTTTTTAGCTGTCCGTCGATCTCGGAACGAAGATAATCGCCATCGACATTACCGCAAACATTGGTGTAGAAAAGCATTGGATCGGTGAGCTTGTAGGAGTATTCACCGAAACAACGTATTGCTATGTCTATATCCAGGCCGACATTCTGGTCAACCACGCGGAAGGGGACAGGGCTAGGCGTACCGTATTTGTTGCCCATGATCTCTTTTGTGTTGAAATAGTACACGCGTTGATCCTTGCCGGGCTGGCCGCCGAAGGTGAAACGCTGGCCTATGTTTTTGAATGTATCGATTATGCCTTTTCCGAGGCCGCCATAGAAGATGGACGGTTCGGTGGAACTATCGTAGATGAATTCACCGGGATCGGCGCAGATATCGACGACCTTCCCATTATCGACGATGATCATGCACTGTCCGTCCGCAACCGCAACGACGGAACCGTTGGATATAATATTCTCTTCACCCTTGGTGTTGGAGCTTCTACCACTCGTACGTTTTTGCCCTTTTCGTACAAGAACTTCCGTTTCGATAGAATCACAGTAAATAAACTCTTTCCATTGATCGGCGAGGACACCACCCGTTGCACCTGCTAAAGCACTGATAAGACCCATAATAATTCACTCCTTTTCTGTTTGAAATGATAGTACATTCATTATAACATATTATCGAATGAATTTCCCTATAATTTTTATTTTTTTAGCGAATTTTTTATATAATAATGATGTAAATGCTGTAAATCCTTTTATGCAATTAAATTTTGGGAGAAGTTATGTCAAAAAGCTTTGCGCCGGAACGTTTGTTTGCCGCTTGCTCGTCGCGAAGCATAGCACGAAGATCCTCCTGTGCCTTCATTACTTCCGATTCGAACATGGATGCGGACACGCGCAAAGCCCCATGCCCGAGTATGATGAGCTGTTCGAGCGCATCGCTTGTTGCAACTCGCACATTGCGGTTAGATTTGAGCATGCTCGTAACCTTTTCGATGTACATGTCCGCAGTTTCGGCTTCCTTAGTGTACACTATGTACAGATTGCCTTCTTTCTCGATGTGGCCGCGATTGTTTTGCACCTTATATGCATCAAAAACCACTATGAGCGTGCCGCCGCGCATAGCACGATAAGCATGAAGATAGTCAATAAGCTTGAATCTTGCAAGCGAGATATCCTCTTTTGCGATGGATTTTAGGCTGTCCCAAGCAAATATCATGTTATAACCGTCAACGAGAAGATATTCTTCCTTGATGGAATATTGCGCGGGAAATTTTTCCACGCTATTGCTCGAACGTTTGCCGAGCCCTGCCTTATGATAGTCCTTGATAGGGCCATAGGTGCGCTCGAAGATGCGCATGAGTGCGGCATCATCCGCTTCGGATGTAGTATGCTTTCGAGGGACGAAGGGTTCTTGAACCTTCTTGCGTTTGATGGCGCATTCTATGTGCATATGCGAATACACATCCTGATAAGGCACCATGAAGCCTGCACCATGGGCGCAGAAAATCGAGTGAATGGGGTTCATATCATCAAGAGTGGGGAGATATCCGCGCTCGTCGATTATGCTTCGCTCGTTAGCCGCAGGGTGGTAGCCGCCGGCCTTGCAAACAAGCCTACCCATCCCCTTGGTGTATGCCGCTACGCTCAAAGGATATTCGCCCATCGCCGCGATGCCTGCACTACCTTCGATGGTTGCTGTATCTTCCATGATGCTGGGTGATGAAAGCTTAGCGCCCATGGTTTCAAGGTCGAAAAGGGCACGCCCCAAAGCATCCTTGGGGACGGATAAAGTGAAGTTATAATGAGGCTCAAGCACGCGCGATTCGGCCATCATAAGCCCATGACGAAGTGCGCGATATGCGGCCTGCCTAAGATCGCCGCCCACCGTATGCTTGTTGTGGATGCGCGCGGCAACCAGCGTAACCTCAATGTCGGTTACGGGCGACCCCGTGAGCACCCCATAATGAACTCTCGATGCGAGTGCATGCAAGATTTGTTGCTGTGTGCCCGATTCAAGCATTTGATCGGGGCATGAAGTTTTATATACCATGCCCGTGCCGCGTTCGGCAGGGGAGAGTGATAGGTGCACCTCCGCGTAGTGGCCAAGAGGCTCATAATGACCCACGCCATAGGAGGTGGACAGTATCGTTTCGCGATAAGATATGCGCGGTTCAACGAAGGATACATCTATACCGAAGCGATCCTTTATGAGGGTTTCGAGCACCTCCATGCGGATTTCACCCATGAGCTGAACGAAGAGCGAACGTGATTTTTCGTCATACCTCAGGCCGAGATCCGGCTCTTCCTCTGCGAGGCGGCGAAGCTTTTCATGCGCCGCGAAGGCATCCGTTTTATCGTTGATGCGTATTCGATAGCTGATTGCGTTGAACGCTTCGTTAACCTTCGGCTGTGAAGATTTGCCCGGACGCATCCCGGGTGATGTTTTAGAGAGGCCTGCAACGGCCACCACCATGCCGGGAAGGGCTTCATCTATGTTTTTGTATTTTTCGCCCGAATACAGGCGAATCTCTGTGATTTTTTCCGTAACGGATTCCTCCGCACAGCTATATGTAAGAGGATTTCTCACGCGCAAAGAGCCGCCTGTTATCTTCATGAAGGTTAGGCGGTTGTTTTTATCATCCGAAAAGATTTTATGAATGTTGGCTGAGAAATCTTCATCGTAATCGGGTGTTGTGATGAATGAACATAGCCCGCTTAAAAGCGAAGTGATGTTCACAAGTTTTAGTGCTGAGCCCATTATGCAGGGGAAGAGTTTGCGTGAATTTATCGCATCCACGATATGCGAAAAGGGGATGTCGCCCTCTTGCATGTAAGTGTCGAGCAATGCTTCATCGCATAATGCGATTTTTTCGAGCACGGTTTCATCGTGCAAATTAGAAATATCAATTATACAAGGCGTAAGGTCATTTGATAGATCGGCAAGGATGCGATCCTTGTCCACCGTGGGCATATCGGTTTTGTTGATGAAAACCATGGTGGGAATATTGTTTCTTTCAAGAAGTTGCCATAGCGTTTTTGTGTGACTTTGTACGCCTTCACTGCCGCTAATAACGAGAACGGCGCAGTCGAGTATGGACAAGGCGCGCTCCGCCTCGGGGGTGAAATCGGCATGACCCGGCGTATCGATAACCGTAAAGTCGGTGTTTTCATATGAAAACAATGCCTGCTTCGAGAAGATTGTAATGCCGCGCGCGCGTTCGGTTGCGTGTGTATCGAGGAAGGCGTTTTTATGATCAACGCGGCCGAGGGCACGTGTTGCGCCCGCTTCGTAAAGCAAAGCTTCGATGAGGGTTGTTTTCCCCGCATCTACATGCGCAAGTATGCCGACGACCAAACGTTTTCTCATATTTTTGTTACGCCTTTACGGGTTCGACGATTTCACCTTCGTCAACCACCTTAACGCTTGCCATCTTCATTGCGATAGTGGGGCGATCGCCCATGGAGGTTTTCACGGATGCGATTTCATCCACAACTTCGATGCCCTTTACGACCTTGCCGAAAGCCGCGTACTGCCCGTCAAGATGCGGAGAGTCCTTGTGCATGATGAAGAACTGCGATCCTGCAGAGTTAGGGTTCATTGAACGAGCCATCGAGAGTACACCGCGGGTGTGCTTGATGGGGTTGTTGAAGCCATTATCGCTAAATTCACCCTTGATGTGGTAGCCGGGGCCGCCCATGCCGCTACCCTCGGGGCAGCCGCCCTGAATCATGAAGCCGGGGATTACACGGTGGAACTCGAGCCCGTCATAGTAGCCGCTCGATGCGAGCGAGAGGAAGTTGTTGACTGTGTTCGGAGCGGCTTCGCGGTTCATTTCGATTTCGATTACGCCGCCGTTTTCCATTGTGATGATTACCATAGTGTTGTCCTTTCTTGTTTCGGGAGATTACCCCGTGTTTGTTCTATACTTCAAACGCATTTAGCGGTGAGAAGAAGCCCTTTGCTTCGAATATGGTATGCCCGTCGATTGCATGTGTGCCGCGCACCTCAAAGTTATCGCCCTGCTCGTAAAGGCGAACGCATACATCCTCGCCCGGCACAGCCTCGGAGGCATAATTCATAGTGACTGAGCGTATGCGCGATGTTTTATGGCGTTCGAGCGGGAACATGTCGCTCACCCATGCCATGTAGCACGCATTGTTCATGTGACCATTCAAATCTATCTCCGAGTAGAGCGGCGCTCTGATTATCTCGCGTACGTAACCTTCCTCGCTTAGGCGGAAGCGTTGCGGCTCGGGGATGGTTACGGGTATGTGCGATGTATCCGGCATCGCTATGGGAAGCTTTGTCATGGGCAGTATGCGCCTTTTTTCAAGGCCAACAAGCACCCAAGACGTGGATCCGCCGCCTAATATCTCGCCGTTTTCACGCATGATGGTGAAGTATCGCGGGCATGTTACGCGGCTCGGTAGTCCCGGCCATGTTCGAACGAGAACATTTTCGTTTGCGCGCGGATATATTTGCATTTCTAGATGTACGCGGGCAAGCATCCATATCATGCCCAACTTATCAACGAAGTCGCTCCTCGCACAACCGAGCTTGAGCGCGTGTTCATCCGCCATGTTTTGCATGGCAACAAAGGCCGAGGACGGCCTCCAAAGGCACATCACATCCGTATCATTGGGCTCGATATGGAGGATGCGCTCATAGCTTGCATTTTGATTTTGCATGTACTACCTTCCTTCTCCTTTAGTGAGTAGCGCTGTTATGAAATATCCTATCGCCGCAAAAACGAGAAGCACAGCTATATCGACTAAGCTTATGCCCTCAATGCGCTGTTGGTATATTACCACAAAGGGTGATGCCGCGACCAGCCCTATTATAGCATAATGCGTTCCCATCGGGTGCTTGCTAAGAAGCGATTTTATCATGCGCGAAGTTGCGATTATCCCTATTATCGCGCCCACACTAAAGGGCAAAAGGATAATGAGGCTTGCGCCGACCGCCGCGAAATCGGCTTTAAAAAAACCTAAGGTAAGCATGTTTACATAGCTTATAACGCTATCATAAAAACCGATA
>CAYJPI010000027.1:0-12102 GCA_964372005.1 uncultured Oscillospiraceae bacterium
TATGTTCCCGTGTGGCTTTTTAGCGAAAACTGTGAAATTACGGCTGAATACGAGTGCTCGAAGGAGAGAAGTAAGTTAACCACGTCCAACTATGTGTTTGATGTATTCAAGGTGGCCGTACATGGTTCGGGAGCGTTCAACAGAATACCGGTTAACGCCAGCAGCTTTGTGAACAGCCGCTTTATAGAATCCATCGAGCCATTCGAGTACAACCGCCTGGCAACTTTCGATAACAAATATGTTATGGGATTCTTCGCAGATAAAAGCGATATCCCCTCCGAAAAGTGCTTTAATACCGCCTATAAGCGCATGGTTTCTTCGGTTTCTTCGATGTTCAAAAAAACATTAAAAGGGTATTCCAATGTAGAATTTAAGTCAGCGCAGGGGCTACACCATAACTCGGATAAAATCTGTGCATATGCACCCGTGTGGTTCTTAAACATCAAATACAAGAAGAAAAAATACTGCTTTACCATAAATGGGCAAACAGGAAAGGTTGCCGGGGTACTCCCCATGAGCGACATTGCAAAATTGGTTATCTATATAATTAAGGTGGCGGTTGCTACTTTGATAGTCACGGGGCTTTCACTCCTCACCGGCCCGATTTCCGCTATTATAGTATTGGCGGGCTGCATATTCTTTTCGATAAAAGGTTATCGCGGTGATTATGCAATCGATGATAACGTATATCACTTAAAAAATGAAGAAAATGCCGATGCGTATCTCGTCCAAAACTCGATAAACATTTTCAACCAAACGAAGGATTACCTTAGGGAATACACCAAGGTCGTGGAAGATTGAATATCTTGTGATCTGCAAAAAGAAGGGTTGTAGTGCAAATTCGCACTACAACCCTTCTTAATATCATCTTATTTCTTTTCAGTCTCTTCCATAGAACGAACGGCATCTTTGAACATCGCTGTGAGGTTTAAGCCCGAATTAGCGGACAGTTTGTTGGCCTCCTTGGTCATATCAACGGTTTCACCACGCAAAATCTTAACCGTTCGCGGTGCATCCACGCCAATCCTAACCTTATCGCCCGTTATCCCAAGCACGGTTATTCTAATATCCCCTCCTACAAGCAGGCTCTCTTCAATCTTTCTTGTCAACACCAGCATGTTTTTGCTCCTTCTGCTCCTGCTTTATGTAGTAGTCCGCCAATGCACGAAAAGCGGGATACCTAATAGCATTATGCGGCGAGTATTCCATTACAATTTGCCGCCCGGAACGATTCTTCAAGTTGATAAGTATGGGAGCAGATAGATTGATCGTTGCATCCTGCAAGCGCTCGGGTAAAACCATAACGCTCACAATCAAAATATCCTCAATCGATGGCATGCCGATGCTCGCCATCTCGCTGTCATCCACGTCAAGCTCATAGTCGGGCTTGATCAAGAACGGATTAATTATTGCAAGGCACACCATAGGATCGTCAATAGCTTGGAGCCACTGGATCGGTTCCGTACCTTCACATAGGATTATGGCAAATCGCTTTAGATCCTCAAAGCCCAGCACACCTGAATCAAAGGACAGTATGCTCTCGGTGTCTATCGACACGCGTCCAAAACGGAGCGTCTCCACGTTCATAATGCTCATATATTTTCCACAACCTCTATACTTCTTCGTCTATTACTCGCCCATAACCTTGGCGCTCTATCGACTTTGCTTCACTTTCCGCAACCCTCACCGTTTCACCGTTTATGAGGCGGATTTCAACCATATGCGGCGTAACCGTTATTTCAGGGAATACATCACCTTCCCAGCGCATTTCGAGCTGAGATGGTTCCCATTCGATCTGGATGTCGCCCTGTTCCCAGTCAACTTCGGGCAGGGATTGGGGCGCGCTCCCAAAATCAACCACAGGGGCATCGTTGAGGCTCAGCTGAGAAAACGTAACCTTCGCTACGACATCATGCGCACCAATCTGATGGTCATGTATGTTCGACACGCCCAAGTAAAATTGATTCGTGTTCGAAATACCTTCCATCATTTTGCGACGTGCACGCTGCGCGCTCATCTGACGATAAGCATTCGGTTTTGCCCTTCCGGTTTGGCTATAAACCTTATCCCAATTAACTTTCATCTTGGGTCTTACGGTTTTAACCTTCATCTTGGGGCGGCTGCTTTCCACAACCAAGCGCATGGGCTCTCTTTTAATCTGAATCGTGGCGTTTGTGGTGTGGATATCAAGCCTTGGCATTCCTCCGGAGATCTGCATCAATCCTGCCCCCTTTTCGACTTATAATAAAGCGTTTATTGCAAATAATCGAGAAGTGTCGGCATAATAATGCGTGCGCCCACCGCGAGGCTCTGCTTGTATACCGCTTCTGCCATTTCAAACTGCATTATGGTTTCTGCCGCGTCGATATCTTCAACGCGCGAACGAATATCATTGTAGTTGATTATGTCCGCCGAGTACCTCGACTCCAGCGTGTCAATTTCAAAGCTCGTAGCACCTACTTTTACCAGCCCGGATGTAACATTTAGGTGTGCATTCGATAGGTCATCGAGCAAGTTCGAGAGTTGCTCCACAACATCGCCAGGGTTGTTTTCCATGAGGCTTATAACATCCTCGCAGATTTTAAATAGGTTCTCATCGCCCTTTCCTACCACTTCGATGCCCGGCATGGTAACTTCCATGTGAACACCATAGCCCACCTCGATGGTGAAAACCTGTCCTTCTTCATCCTTAACCTCGGCGTACATCGCCGTGGTGTCGTCAAGCACATCGGGATGCGATAAGTCTATATCATTATATAATACTTTTCCGCTATCATCAATAGAAAAAGGAGGGTTCGTTTGGTTAAATCCACCGAACACATACTGTCCACCGATATTCACGTTGAGTGCATCCGTTATCGTGTCACGAAGCTCACCCGCAAGAACCGCGATATTGTTGCGATCGCCATCATTCATAACATCGGAAGCCGCCTGAATGAGCGCTTCTTTTACGTCGGCAATCTTCGCGCTTACCTCTTGAAGGGCCGCATCGCTCTGCTCTACCCACGCACGAGCGGTGGTTAGGCTGTCCTCATATCTTTCATAATCAGCCAAGCGTTGGCGCGCCGTTAGTGCATTATACACGCCTACCGGATCATCCGACAAGTTTACGATTTTCCTATTCGTGGCAAGCTGGTTAGCATATTGGTTCATGCTCGTCAAGTTTGCCTGCATGTTTACCATAAAATCATCAACGATCATGCTATTTGTAATGCGCATTATTCTACCCTCCTATTATCTTCCGACCAAGCCCATCTTGTTGATCAATGTGTCAAGTTCTTCATCAATTGCGGTAATAATACGCGCATTCGCATTGTATGCATGTTGGAATGTGATAATATTCGTCATTTCTTCATCGATAGATACGCCCGATATCGATACACGCTGAGATACCAGCGCCTCAACTCGAACCTCTTGCGCACTATGCAATGAATTGAAGTTAGCCAAAACGGACGAAACATCGGTAATCAAGGCTTTTAGCCCGTCCGAATAGTTATCCGGCATACCCATTTCGTTTTCACGGTCGAAAAGCTCCATTATTTTGATGATGTTTAGCTTATCGCCCGTGTTTTGGTTGCTACTAAAAGCCCCGTCCTCGCCGCCTTCGGGGTGTACTTTCTCGGCCGCCGCCGCAACAAGATATGGGTTTAACTGCACTTCATCGGATATTCTGAAGTTGCCCGCTGTGAGATTTTCGTAGCCGCCAACTTCTATGTAGAAGAATGCGATACCCGTCGTGGATTCGTAGTAATCCGTTGACGATATGAGGTTACCGTCCGCATCAAATACCTCAAGCGTATCCGTGGGGAACGGGTCTGTAGCCGCAGGGATAAGATTTCCGTTCGCATCGTAGCGTTTGATATCATCTATCGTATGCCCAATCATGGATTCTTCGATGAAAGGCATCGTGTAGCCGTTTATGTGCACTTCGTTGATTTCCATGGCAATCTTTCTTGCCAAATTATTGAGGTCCTCCACCGCGCTCGGTATTCCGTGGTCAAGGCTGTCGCGCATCTCTAAGTATGCCCTCAAAGAACCCGACTCGACATACACTTTGTCGCCGGGATATTTGCTTGGCTGGCCGAAGGCATCGGCCCAGACGATGTTATATTGATATGCCATGGAAGCTTCGGGCTCATTTGCGAGTACATCAAGCTGATTTGGCGCCCCAAAACCCGGTTCGGATTCAACCGCCAGCTTGAAACTGTCCACCCCGTCAACGAGCTCACGCCCATTCAATGTAACTACGAGATATCCTTGGCTGTTCTCATGATAATCGATTTTTACGATTGCACTAAGCTGGTCGATCATGAGATTCTGCTCATCGCGCAAGTCATTTGCTTTATCGCCCGTCATCTCGTATGCAAAAATCTGCCTGTTCAAGTTCGCGATATTCGCGGTTAGGTCATTTATCGTGTCTACCTGCACCTTGATGGCATCATTAACGTCATTATGCTGTTCAACCAGCTTCTCATAAGCATAGTTGAATGATTCAGTAAGAGCTGTTCCCGAAAGCACGAGCGCCGTGCGAAGTTCCTTCGTGGCCGGGTCGGACTCAAATGCGGATAATGCCGCGTGGAATTGTTCTAACGCGCCATTTACGCTTGTATCTAGCGAAACCCCGTCAGCCTTGTCGAGCGTGGAGTTATAGAGCATCTCTATCATTGAGTATTCTTCGCGCAAAGTTTCCCAGTAACCAAGGTCGCTTGCTTCCTCGCGATAAGTCATATCAAGGAAAGGATCCCTGATTTGATTTACATTTAGCGCTTCTACACCTCGGCCGGCAGTCGCACTGTTGTCAACCGCAAATTGCACATTGTATGCGATAGGCTCGAGTGCCGCGGTATCCAGGCGCTGTCTTGTGTATCCCACAGTCTCCACATTGGCAATATTGTGGCCCGTAACATTCAATTGGTTTTGCGAAGTATAAAGCCCCGAGCGGGCAACCTCCAAGCCGTAAAATGTTGATCTCATAATAATAAATCTCCTTGTTGATTATACCTCGCTATCGATAAAGCATGGCCTCGACTGCGCCTCATATTCCTCATGTCCTGCCGCACCATACGAGTTGGTGGGCCCCATTTCAACCCTTGTCAAAGCATCGAGCATGAACGATGTATAGCTCATATTTATCTCAAGTATGCTGCGATTACGCAGGTTTTGAGCTTTCACCTTCTCCAGTAGTGCACTAAGTTCATCCGACGCCTTGAGTAGTGCGGCCTTCGTTTCTTCGTCCACACACTTTGCAAGTTCCCTAACCGTTAGCGTGCTTGCGTCCTTACCTGTAAGGTTTGCCACCCCCGTCATAAGCGCGATTCGCTTTTTTTCAACCTGCGAAACACTTTCAAGAAGCTGCGTTTCCTTGGCTGTAACAGCCTTTAGTGCATCGATGTCCCTCTCCCCCAAAAGCATCTTTTCTTTTTCGATGCCAAGAGCGTGAACATCCTCATATAATCGGTAAAGCTCTTGCAGCTTTTGTATCACCGCATCATAGAGCATATCTTCCTCCTCTTCAATGCTACGAAAGTATCTTATCGCATAAATCAGAACACGGCACGCCGTATTCTCCCGTTTGCATCTTTTGCATAATCTCGTTCATGCGCACGTTCTTCTCGGGGGATTCGGCCATCATCGAGCGGCGCACAGCGGAAAAAGCCTCCGTAAATGTGCGTGCACTTTCGGAAAGCTGCACCTCGTCCCTTTCGTATTGGGTGTCAACTCCCTTGCGCGCCTCATAGGCTTGCACCTTGGAATATTGCCCCATTACCCTTGAGATAGAATCTATCTTCATAACACTTCACCCTTTCGCGGATGCATTTCTTTTCTCGCATCCTCGTGATCTTCCCTTTTCCCTATTTCTACTTACTGTTCCTGTGCATGTAGCTACGTTTCGTACCCGGCGAACCATATTTTTGCTCTTCCTCTTTGCGCTTAGTATCTTCAGCGGCGCGGGCGAGACGTTGTGTGTTAGCATTTGCTCCCAAGCGCTTTTCTATCTTTGCTTGGCATGTTCCGCAAAGCTTTCCGGTCGCGATTCCCGCTCCGCATTGTTCGCAGCGAAGCGAACCGTCGGCGTGGCGCATCTCTAAACGACCTTCTCGAAGGAAGTATACAAGTAATTTCTCAGGTATTTCCGTAGCCTCAACGATTTCCGCCGCCGAAGCATCCGGATTTTCATAAAGGTACTCGCGTACTTCGCGGAAGTATTCTTCCGACTTTTTAGAGCAACTATAGCAGAAGATAGTGCCCGTTTCATTATATAAATTACCGCATAATTTGCATTTTACAATACCCATTATTACACCTCTATTCTAAATTAACTACGCATTGAAATGGCTTTTCCATCCATCTCATCCGCGGTAGTAAGTGCTTTTGATGCGAGCGAGTATGACCGCTGTGCACGAATCAATCTCGTCATCTCCTCGGCCATATCAACATTAGAGGCTTCAAGCATGCCCTGTCTAACCTCCGTAATCGGAATTTCCTCAAGGGTTGCTTCGCCCGAGTTCTCCGTTGCGACGTACATGTTTCCACTGGTTTGCTCAAGTCCGCTTCTGTTCATAAATGTGTGTATGCCCAGCTGAGCAACTTCGGTGTAAACAGTGGTGGGAGGGGCTCCGTCCACGCCCGGCACAGTAGTGACAAGGAACACCTTGCCTTCCGTGTCAACCTCTACATCCGCATTGGAGATATCCCCGAGATTGATAGGCGCGCCCTCTCTATCGAGCACATAAGCTCCGCTCGGCGTTACGAGATGCGTTCCCTCTTCGTTCATCGAATACGCGAACGTTCCGTCACGCGTGTAAAGGATTTCTCCTTCTTCATAGCCCTGCACGGCGAAAAAACCGTCTCCCACAAGCATGAAGTCGAGCGGATTATTTGTCATTTGCGCTGTGCCCTGCTCAAAGTTTTTAACGGTCGCGCCAAGTAAAACGCCATGCCCTCTTTCAAGTGCCAATCCATCCTGCGGCTGAACCGGCCTTTGCATCGTTTCGTATAGCATATCTTTAAAATCTGCTCGCACCGACTTGTAACCCGTCGTTGCGATGTTCGCCATATTATTGGCTATAATATCAACGCGCTCCTGTTGCGCTATGATACCGCTTCTCGCGGTGTAATTGCTTTGTAGCATACTATAATCCCTCTTCTATCTTGGATAGTGCCGCGTTAGAACCTTGCGATATCGTTCACTGCGCGTTCGAGTGTTGAATCCGTCATGCTTACGATCTGCTGATTCGCATCATAAGCGCGATTTGTGATGATCATGTTGACCATTTCCTGGGCAATATTTACATTACTCGTCTCAATGTAACCTTGCATTACCTTTGTGTTTTCGGCTTCCATTTCTCCCGCATCTTCATATACCGAGAACAAATTGTTCCCTTCTTTTCTAAGATTTCCGGGGGTTTCAAACTCAACCACGCGTAAAGTATCAACCAATGTATCGGTTGCATCATCGTAAACTTCACCGCTTGAAAGTATGGTAAACTTATCGCTTGTGAGCTGAATTTCGCCGCCTTCACCCTGCACATAGCGCCCGTCAACATCAACGAGGAAGCCTTCAAAGTCTATCGAAAAATTCCCTGCGCGCGTGTATAGCATGGTTCCGTCACCTGCATCCACCTCGAAAAACCCGGGACCCTCCAGTGCCAAATCCGAGTCGCGACCGGTCATCTCCATGATGCCCTGGTTGAAGCTTGTGATTATCTCATCGATGTGCACGCCCGGGCCTAGCGGTCCAACCGTTGTGGTTTGGTTGATAACCGACGGGTCGTTAACTCGGTCGATAAGCATATCCTCAAACGAGCGCGAAATCATTTTATCCGATCGGTATCCAACCGTATCGGTATTTGCAATGTTGTTAGTAACAACATCCATCTGCTGTCTTTGAGTGAGCATCCCCGTGCCCGCCATGTATAATCCTCTGATCATAGGTTTTTCCTCCCGGCGCACTCGCACCTATACCTCTTATCTAATTATATCGGGTTTTTTTACTGTGACTTTAGCACATATGTAAAATTTTTATATTGATTCTTCTTATCCCATTAACCTTGCATTTCGGGGTGGCTTTTGAGTAGCACAACTTCCATGGTTGAGCAACCGAGCGCTTTTGCAATTTGCGCTACGGTTTTGCCGTCATTTAGCATGCGCCTCACGCGAATGCTCATGGGTTCGTCCTGCATAGTTTCGGCAACCGCTTCCTCTGTTTCGTCAGCGATTATTGGAACGGATGCACGCTCAACCTTCACTTTTTTCTTAATTCGCGCGGCCTTTTCCTCGAGCAAGTCTACCACTTTTTCGCCTTGATAATCTTCGCCATGGTGTTTCTGCTCGTCGGCGGCTTGCAATAATGCCACACGCGTTTTATACATATCCTCTTGGATGCGCAAACGTTCTCGCAAGCGCGCATTCTCCTTTATTAGGAGGGCTTCACGGTCGAACGCTTCGTCGCTTTTTACATTCACCATGGAAGGATCTCGCATTTGCTGCATCTCAGCATGCATCGATGCGATGTAGTTCGCCATCCCCTCGAGTTCCTCTTCCATCTCAAGTTGCATAAGTGCAATCTTGCTTTCCTTGTCCTCTATCTTTTTGTACATGCGGCTTCGCACTTCGCTTTTCCTTCTAACCGCAGTTAAGATAGCAATCCAAATCATTAGCAACACATATGTGATAATCGCCAGCATAGGCAAGTTCAACATTCTTCACCCCCTAAATTTTACACCTCAATATCGAGTAAGGGTCTGTGCTCTGCAACACCAACGCTCGGAACGGTAGTGGCGTTCGGACGATTGCGGGTGTACATCGCAGCCTGTTTTTGTTTTTTCTTCTTTTTATCGGGAAGGTCTCCCTCGCGTTCACGCTCACGTTCTTTTATTTTCGCGTGGTTCGCTTCTTCCGTTTTTGTTACCATCTTCGTTTCCTGCTCGGTTGCCAAACGGTTCATTTTCCCCGCAAACTCGTTCGCAAGCTCGTCTCGCCTAAGCAAGGCGCTCACGTCCTTCGTGTATTCCACCGCCCTATGCGTCATCATCTGTGCATCCACACCTTTAATCATTCCCATGCCCTCCCTTTCCGCTCGTATTTGTAAAATTTGCTTCTAAAGTATATATCGTTAATATCCCGTTTTAATATACCTTTCGATAACGATTCTTATTTTCAACAGCGCTCTTGAATGTATCTGCGATACTCGCGCCGGTGTTACATTTAGCAATGCGCTTATATCCTTTAGCATCAATTCTTCATAGTAGTATAGCGTTATTACCTTGCGCTCATTCTCTGATAGGTCTTCTATCGCCTGCATGAGTACTTGCTTAAACTCCTGCCCTTCCAGCATGGAATCCGGCGTATCCTTATCCGCCCCGGCAAGCACATTCTCTATGGTGGAGTTTGCCCCGTTCAAAAGCGTTTCGAAGTGCACAACATTGAACATGTAGGCTTTTTCAAGCGCATCGCGCACCTGTTTCACGCTTAGCCCTATCGCCTGTGCCACATCTTCTTCGCTGACGGTTTGTGCATGCTTTTCACGCGCCAATTTTTCGTAAGTTTCTCCAATTTGCGTGATGCGGTTTCTAAGGCTGCTGGATGCCCAGTCCTGCTTGCGCATATTATCGATTATTTCGCCGCGGATTCTCGTCGTAGCATATGTCTCAAAGCGTATGTTCCGCTCGGGCGAAAACTTCTCCACAGCATCGATAAGCCCGAGTATTCCATATCCGATTAAGTCGTCATACTGCGTGTGCGCCCCATAAAGCGGCAATAATCTGCACACTATGCGGTGCACAAGCGATAGATAATGCATCACAAGTTCGTTTTTTTCCGGTAAGTTGCGTTCCTGCTCGTATGCATCCCAAAGCGCCGTCACCTCCTGCGCCGTTCGTGCGGATGGCGCAAACAAATCATTATTGCCCACGATTCATCACCAACCTATCGAAGAAGTTCTTTAGTGCGCCGCCCTTTCTCGGTTTAGGTGCTCCCATATAATCGGCGGCTACCGTGCGCACATCCTGCGCCGCAAAACTCGTCGGGAAGCTTAAAAGAAAAGGCATTTGCCTTTTGATGGCATGCATAGCGGCCTTGTCAAATCTAACATATCCGATGTAATTCATTTCTCGCCTTAAATATTTTTGTACCACATTTTTAAACTGCCTCGCGCCTATCATGCCCTCCATAGGAGTTTCGCATCGATTTATCACAAAGTTGATGGGCTGTTTCATGCCTTCCTCCGTGAGTTTCTTCGTAAGCGCGAATGCATCAACTATCGATGTCGGCTCGGGTGTTATTACAAGCACCGTTTCGTCCGTCATTCCCATTATCTGTAGCACCTGTTCGTTAACGCCCGCACCGCAATCAAAAATGATATAGTCCATGCGGTTTTCAAGCCCCAAAATTCCATTCGTCAGCTTTTCAAGCTTCTCACCATGCAATGAGAATAGCTCGGTTATTCCCGAGCCACCGCCCACATACCATATTCCGCCGTGGCCTTGGCACAGTGCTTCCTCAAGCGTGATGTCTCCGTTCACCACCTCACCGAGGTGATGCTTTGGGTGCGCGCCCAGCATTACATCAACATTAGACAAGCCGAAATCAGCATCCAAGATCAAAACGGATTTGCCGTGCTCGGCAAGCGCAATAGCAAAATTTATGGAAAAACTCGTTTTCCCCGTGCCGCCCTTACCACTTGCTACGGTAAGCGTCACGCAGTTTGTTTTCTTCTTTTTATTTTGATTCGCCAGCTTACGCAGGTTTTCCGCTTGATCCTTCATTCATTCACCCTAAAAGCGACTCAACCGCCGCATCCATGTCGATACGGGCGATATCATCGGGCACATTTTGTCCCATAGTTATGTATGAGAGCGGTTGCTTGCTAAGGTAGCGCAAATTAAGCGCCGCACCATAACTTTCGCCCTCATCAAGTTTCGTAAGCAATATTTTATATCCCTTTATGCCATTATACTCTTCGGCAATTTGCCTGCACACGCGCGGCGATGATATGCTCGAGAGTGCGAGATATATCTCGTCCACCTTCGCCTTTTGTATAAGCTCGCGAAGTTCCGCCTGATATTCCATGTCCCTCGGCGCTTTTCCGCTCGTATCAAGGAATATGAAGTCTACGCCCGTGAGCTCATCGATGGCATCCTTCACTTCATCAACGCTGTAGATGGTTTTTACCGGTACATCGAGTATCTTAGCATAGGTACTTAGCTGATCCTGCGCACCCACCCTGAACACATCCGCATTGATGATAGCGGCTTTCGCCCCGCGCTCAAACATGCACGATGATAATAGCTTAACGAGCGTAGTCGTTTTTCCTACGCCGGTCGGCCCCATAAACAGCACCACACGCGGTGACTTGCGGCTCGCGCGTAAGGGCCTCGGCGCGCCGAGCACTTCGCGTATCGTCTTTCTCATCGCTTCGTATGGGCACATACCCTCGGATTGTTCCATTAATGCGATTGCCGATTCGAATAGCGAATCCATAACATCCTTCGCAACATCGCTCGAAATCAACCTCGCCTCCAAGTCCTCCATCGTAAGTTCTTCCTTGGGGGTAACTTTAACTACAGGGGCTTCTTCTTTTTCCTCTTTCTTTGCTAAATAGTCAGTAAGCCGCGTTAGCGCATCCTCAAGCGCCGTAAGCCTTGAAAGCACCTCGTCGGGCGCGGCTTCCTTGCTGAATGCTTTATTAACTGCCGAGTCCATCACATTATCGCGCTTACTAACGCCGGGCGCGGCACGATATGCGCGCCTTCTCTTTTGTTTTTCCGGCGGGTCTACAAGCGAATTCGCGCTCTTTGCTTCCGCCATCTTCCTAAGTTCAAACGCGTTGTCGGGCTCGGGCGCAATCTTAGGCCTAATTGTAGCGCTATTTTGGGCATATGCCGAAATCTTATCATTCGCATTGATAACCGCATGCGCGTCTACATTGCTCGCCTGTCTGAGTGCATCGAGCATATTGGCCGTATCGGGGTCATCGGGAAACTCCTGCGTTGCCATCCTCATCAAATTTGCAAAATGTTCGGGCTGAACAGGCGGCGCCTCGCTCGGAATTGACGGCGTGAGCGATGCAAGCGGCAACCTTGTGCGGCTCCTATCCGGTAG
>CAYJPI010000028.1:0-1424 GCA_964372005.1 uncultured Oscillospiraceae bacterium
CGTCATCAAGGGGAACCTTGAGGGCATGGTCTACGGCTATCAAGCCTATCAGGACAAGGAAGCCGTCATCGCACGGACATTGCGCACCACCGCGCAGATACTTGCCGTGTCCGCGCTCGGTGCAGACGATGTAGCGATGAAGCGCGAGCATTTTTCCTTGCGCATTTTAATGGAGGATTTGCTCGCGGAATGCGCGGATATCGCCGAGATGCGAAACATCACCGTGGAAGAAAATCTCTCGGAAACCGAAGCCTTTGCGGACAAAGCGCTCCTTCAAAAAGCACTGCAAAACATCCTATCGAACGCGCTACACCATAGCCCGGAAGGGGAAACCGTGTGCGTGATGCTTGAAGGCGGAAAACTTACCGTAAGGAACACGGGTGTGCACATCAATAAAACGGATATCGAAAAGGTGTTTGAGCCGTTTTACCGCATTGATCGCTCGCGTAGCCGCGAAACGGGCGGCAGTGGACTGGGGCTGTATTTCGTGAAAACGATACTTGAAAAGCATGGATTTGCTTATTCGATTATGAGTGAAGGGAATGCGGTTTGTTTTGAAATATCTATACCGTAGCTATATCTAATCTATATTCCAACTACACCACGGCATCCTTCCTATCCGCTACAATAGAGAATGTGAAGCGCATCACAAAATTTAGTAAGCGAGGTATAGTAAGATGTTAGGCAATAAAAAGTGGATGAGTATTTTCCTTTGTGCAACGGTATTGGTGGTGGGCGGCGCGTCCGCGTATGCGGCGATGGATAAGCCCGATGCAACCGTAACCCGTGGCATGGAACTTTCGCTCGATGCAACGGCCGAGGATGGCGAGGTATTCTTCACCGTCATGTCGGATGAAGATGGAACCGCCGAGACCATCAAAATGCAAAGCGAAAACGAGAGCGAAATGATTGATCTTTATGGCGATACGGGTATCGAATGGAAGGAAGTCACGGTCGAAGATGTGCAAGCGCAAATCGCGGAAGCAAAGGCGAATTTGCAGGACGAAGCATTCATGAAAAACTGGGAAAGCATGGGCAAAACAGAGGAAGATATGCTCGCCTACATCACGGCGCTTGAGGTGCAAATCAAGGACATCGAAGCAGGCATGGTATTCCTCGCCGCCGAGATAGAAGGTGCGGACGGCATGATGGAGTATGTGGGGATCACCACGCATGAATCCGGCGAAAACGTGATGCAATCGGAGGGGTTGCTAAATGGCGAGATGACAACTACCACGACGGTTAATATGCAGAGTGAGGATGGGACTGTTGTGGTGTATGAGTATGATGGGGAAGAGGATGTAGCATAATTTTACGTGATCAACAGGGCGTGTACGAGTGAGTACGCGCCCTGTTTTAATATTGTTCAATATAAACAAAAATAAATTTACCATTGACTTTAATAATATTAAATGTTATACTCA
>CAYJPI010000028.1:1434-2647 GCA_964372005.1 uncultured Oscillospiraceae bacterium
TTGACGATGAGGATGTGACATTTATAAAAAAGTTCATACTTGCATCCGGATCATTGAAGGAAATCGCAAGCGGATATGGTGTGACTTACCCGACCGTGCGATTAAGGCTTGACAGACTCATCCAAAAAATCAATATTGCGGATGATAACTCAAGTGAGCCGTACATCTCGCTGATTAAAAAACTCGCGGTGGATGATAAACTCGATTTTGATACCGCGAAAATACTCATTAATGAATATAAGAAAGTGAAAGGGGTTTAGTGGCTATGAAAATTACTTTTGTTGTTGCCATTCTTTTATTAATCGTTCCGGCTTGTCTCTTCTTTTTGCAGTACCGTTTATGTAAAAAACAGTCCAATTTTGCACTCATTCTGCCCATCATCGTGGCTTGTTTCTTCGTTATATTGGGTTTTTATGCGCTCATCATCTCCGGAATCATGTACGGGATTTACTTTATTATGAAGAAACTCGAAAAAGATAAGCAGGATAAGGAAGATGATGTTAAGAGGATGACTATACAGGATTTGGAGTAGAAATAAGGGAGTGGCTAAGATGAGCTGCTCCTTTTTTATTCGATAACCTTCGTGTCGTACCATTAATGAGTGTGAACCGACTACGCTCAAATGGCACAAACTCAATTTTTCTCCCCCTCCAAAATACACTATTTTTCTATTAAAAAAGCTTTCGAATTATTGAAAGCGATAATGAAAATAGTATCTGCTAATTCACTTGTATGTAGTGAAACAGCTATAATGGAAATAAAATACTATATTATTTTTCCGATAAACTCCTTTACAATCACTTGACCATATGATACAATCACAGCATAGAAGGTGGTGGTTGAAGTGTTCAAACTGCCGGGTACAATTATTGAGAGCAACGAAAATAATGCAAGGCAAGTGTTTGGCGCGATTTTTTCTACCGGAGGAATAACTTTATCGCAGGTTTGCAACATAACTGAACTTGAAACTTATGTCGTACAGAATTGGGTGAAAAGAAAGTACATTTCTGCCCCGAAAAGTAAAAAGTACGATGAAGATTTATTATGCCACATAATACTTATCAATACATTGAAGGATGTATTTTCGATCGAGGAAGTGTGCGCAATAGTAGATTTTGCCATCGCACGGGTAGGGATAAGCGAAAGTGAATTATACTTTCTGTTTAATGATGTCGTGTTTAATTCGAATGCACAATTATCCGAGTTTGGTGAT
>CAYJPI010000028.1:2657-12016 GCA_964372005.1 uncultured Oscillospiraceae bacterium
TTGCACGATAGCCGAGTTGGTATTGGAAAACACCGGATCGCAAAAGAACTTAATCGAAATTTTGAAAACCATGTTCACGGCATATATTTCAAAAAAATACATGCAACACGCGCAGTTACTATTCAAATCTTTAGATATATAAGGAAAGGAAGGGATATGTTATGTTGGAATGGTGGGACGGTTTAGGTCTGATCGGTCAAATATTAGCATTCATTGCAATACCTTCGACCGTGGTTCTCGTTTTGCAAACAGTGATGCTTGCGGTTTCCTGCTTTGGTGACAATGCCGATGTCGATTCCGCTGAAGTGGACGGCGTGGATGATCTCGATGAAATTGCAAGCTTCGATGCAGGCGGCGTTCAAATCTTTACTATTCGCGGATTCATAACTTTCTTTTGTATCTTCGGATGGTCGGGGATTTGGCTGTTATCCACCCCATTGCCGGCGGCATTGTCGCTCATCATCGCATTGATTCTCGGGCTTGGCGCGATGATCGGCTCGGCTTACATCGTTAAGTTCTTCATGAAACTACAGCACTCGGGCAATTTGAGCATTAAGGATGCGCCGGGGTCGAGCGGCACGGTATATGTGAATATCCCTAAATCAAGGCTCGGCGCGGGCAAGGTAACGGCGATAGTATCGGGCAGATATGCCGAGTTTGACGCCGTAACGGACGACAAAGAGGACATATTAACGGGCACGCAGGTAATAATAGTATCCGTAACAGAACCGAACATATTGATAGTCACTAAGAAGTAGCTACGTTGATTTTACCCCATTTGGGATAAAATAATATTTATAAAGGAGTGTTGATTTATGCCTATCGGAGCTTTGATTCTCATCGTAGTTGTTGTTGTACTCATTTTTTCTTTACTAATTGTCTTTCTTACCAGATACAGGAAGTGCCCGTCGGATAAAATTCTTGTAATTTACGGTAAAGTTGGGCAGAACAAGGATGGAACGACTCGTAGCGCAAAGTGTATTCACGGCGGCGCATCGTTTATCGTGCCCGTTGTGCAATCCTATGATTATTTGGATTTAACGCCTATATCGATTCAGGTGGATCTCCGGAACGCACTGTCGCGCCAGAACATCCGCATCGATGTACCGAGCAGGTTCACCGTCGGTATTTCGACAGAGCATGGCATCATGCAAAATGCCGCAGAAAGGCTCTTGGGACTAAAGCTCACCGAGATTCAAGAACTTGCCAAGGACATCATATTCGGTCAATTAAGGCTCATTATTGCGACAATGGATATTGAAGAGATCAATACCGACCGTGATAAATTCCTCGCCGCTGTTTCGAGCAATGTTGAAACGGAGTTAAAGAAAATCGGTTTGCGACTAATTAACGTTAACGTCACCGACATCACAGACGAATCGGGATACATTTTGGCGCTCGGTAAGGAGGCCGCCGCGAAAGCCATCAACGATGCGAAGAAGTCCGTTGCCGAGAAGGAGCGCGACGGTGCGATAGGCCAAGCGATCGCGGAAACCGACCAGCGCGTGAAGGTCGCCGAGGCCGAAGCACAGGCGATTAGCGGTGAAAATGATTCGCAGGTATCGATATCGCAAAGTAATGCGCAGAGGCGTGAGAAGGAAGCGGAAGCACTTAGAATCGCCACAAGTGCGGAAAAAATCCAAGCCGCTAAAGCACTTGAAGATGCATATGCCGCGGAAAAAGAAGCGGAAGCCGCCCGTTTTGCGAGGGAGCAAGCCACACTTGAGGCGGATGTTATCGTAAAGGCACAGATCGCAAAACGCAAGCTTGAGCTTGAAGCGGAAGCAGTCGCGGAACAAACGCGCCGCCACGCAAAGGGCGAAGCCGATGCTATCTACATGAAAATGGAAGCGGAAGCTCGCGGTATTGAAGAAATTCTTACTAAGCAGGCGAAGGGTCTCGCCGAGATCGTGCAAGCGGCAGGCGGCAACGCAAACGATGCTCTCAAACTTATGCTTACCGATAAGATGGAAGAACTCATGCGCATTCAGGTGGATTCCATCAAGAATATCAAGTTCGATAAGATCACGGTTTGGGATGGTGGCAACGGCACAGCGGACGGAAAAACATCGACCGCCAATTTTCTCTCCGGCCTAATGAAAAGCATACCGCCCATGAACGACATGTTCGACATGGCGGGGATGAAGCTCCCGTCATACTTGGGTGAAAACTTTCCCGAAAATGTGGTGGTGGAAGAAGCTAAAGAGTAGAACCACCTCACATTTAACACAAAATTCAAACCTAAAACCTATACGCAACCGCCCATACCATAGTAAGATAATGTTATGGGCGGTTTTATATGCCTTTAGTACTACAAAAGGGGACGGTTTATGTATAGATTCATAAGAAAAGCAATTTTAGGACTAGCACTTTTTGCTTGCATAGCGATTTTTTCCGCTTGCACACGCGAAATACCCACACCAACGCCCATCCCCGACCCTGTCGCTACCTCCAAGTACATCCACTTCACTGAACCGGCCATAGAAGAAAGAGTCCGTGCGATCCTTGAGAAGCCAATCGGTGGCATAACGCCGGAAGATGTGCTCACCATTACGCATTTAACCATACGGGGGAGGTATATTCGCGATATTTCCGATATTGCATATTTTACGAATTTGGTTGAGTTGGATTTGAGCGGCAACAATATTGAGAACATAGATGCGTTAGGTAATGCAACGAATCTGACAAAGCTATACTTGTGGAACAACAAAATCGAGAACATAGATGCGCTACGCAATGTTACGAAGCTAACGCACCTCGACCTGGGTTACAATGATATTGAAGATTTTAGCCCACTTTCCGAGCTTACGAACTTGATTGATTTGAATATATCTCAAAATGAATTGGGGGAAACAGGCTTAGCGCCGCTTTCAAATCTTACGAATTTAGAGACGCTCAATATAAGCAGATTGGGTATTCGCGACCTTTCCTCGCTTGCATCACTTGCAAAATTGAAAAGTCTGAATGCATCCGTGAATAGTGCTGTCGAAAGTCTTGAACCGCTTATGAGCTTAGTCAACTTGGAAACGCTCGATTTAACGCTTTCCTATATGAAGGTATCCAACAGGGATTATAGCCCGCTTGCACAGCTACCGTCCCTATATTCTTTAGATTTATGCTATACGCATGTCGACTTAGAGGAGCTCGTGCCGCTTACAAACATAAAAAAACTGAATTTGAGTGAGAATTCTTTGGATGATATTGATCCGCTTGCGAAGCTAACGAACCTCGAGGAGCTGATCATCAGCACGGCAGAAAACAGTATGACGAATCCGCTTACCGATATAGCGCCGCTCGCAAGCCTTACGAATTTGCGAGTATTGGAGATTACTTATACCAATGTTTCCGACGTTTCTCCGCTCAAAGATCTTACAAATTTGAGGGAACTGAACCTAAGCAACAATGTTATCACCGATATAACTCCCCTTGAAAACCTTACGGACTTAACACATTTAATGCTACATCATAATGATATCGAGAATCTCGATGTGCTTCAAGGCCATGAAAATTTAATTGGTGTCAGCTTTAATTCAAAGGAAAAGGAGATGGAAAACACCTTCCGAGCATGGATTCCGAACCTTGAATATATATATAGAATGCCCGCGACCTATGATGAGCCTGATATGTATGACAACCTTTATAGATTTATGGGATTGGCTGAATCACCGACAGCGCGAGGGGAGTACGTACCTGAAAAAACGCCCATATACTGGGCAGGGTACATTTATCACCATGAAGAATATCAAGCATATCTCGAATCGGGAACGAATCGTGATGATATGCCTGTGCCTGTTCGTGCGGTGCTAATGGATGAAAGCGAAGGCATGGTTTACGGTATCACGGGATACGAAAACGGCGAAGAGCGTCCAAGTGGAATACTGATGAATGCCGAATACGCTGCGGAAGCAGTCGATTATATAGAGAAGAACGGTGATATGCGAATGACTTTAAGGGATAGCGCAGACGTACACACTTACCACCCTGTCAGCCCCGAAAACGCCCATGAAACGGAGGTTGTTCGCATAGGGGAGGTTTATAAAACGGAAAATTCGCAAATTCCCGATTATAGTATTGCGCTCGTGAAGATTGAGCACAGCGAACAGCTTTCGGATTATGCATCGTATGAACCGCCATATTTGCCCAATTTTCAACACATAGATAAGGGGCCAACGTTGTTGACGGGGAAATGGGGATCGTCCAATGTGGGATTTATAGTTGAACCGCCATGCGGAGAAAAGGGTACATTTCATTTTACCTATGAGTATGAGGACGATTTGCCTGCTATTACCACGCTTAATGGTTGGCTGTACGATTTTAGTTCGCACTCAGCTGATTTTTCGGAATTTCCGCCTATCAGTACATATGACATACGCGAAATGACAATGCCGACAGACCCTCAACCACCCAATGATGTTCGCTATGGGGAACCGTCTTTCCCCATGAACGTGCCGGAAAATGCACCTACCGAGTTGGGCGGCGGTTATGTTTTCGTGGGCTATCTCTATGATGAAGTACAATATGATGCTTTCCTGTCGGATATTGATGCCACATATGAAGAAAGACCGGATCCCGTTGGCACGATTCTCTTTTCCCATAACGGGCGCGCGGCTACCGTGCTTTGGATTGAAAGCAACGTGGAAAAAGGATATCCTGCACAAAGCTATACAGGCACACGAGAAAATGATGTGCTCATATATGAAAGTGCAAGCGGCGCACGATTAACAGGAGTTGATGACTTCATGGAAAGAAGAGAATACATCCCTCAAGAGTCCAAATATCTGGCCACAAGTGGATTTCCTCCGGGTTTTTCGGGAACATTTTCACCATTTGAAGGCGTTAACTATACGGTAAGAGCAATGGAACCGGATATGGTATATCAGTTTGATACAGAGTGGGATTTACGGTATTTTCAAGACAGTGATATTCCGGATTATTTCACACGTAGTCCATCGTACTTTGAGGAATATAGTGACGCAAACAACATGGAGATTGCATTTTCTATTGAGCTTTTCGATTCGCAAACGCTCCAAGACTATTACTTTGCCTATCGCGATGGGGATGTCTTACGCCTAAAGCAAGCCCGCGGTTGCCTGTATATGCCGTATGAAGGCGATGTGGTGTTCTCGATGTATGAAAAGGTGAAGCAATATTATTATAGAGATTGAGTTCGGTGTGAGTTTAAGAAAGGTTATGGTTGGACTTATGAGAAGGTTTATTGTTTTGGGGCTTGTTTTGCTCGCTTGTGTGGCAGTTTTATCGGGATGCGCGGAGGAAATCCCCACACCGGAACCGACCGCAACGCATACCCCGGAGCCAACCCCTGCAACATTCCCTAATCCCATTACCTTCACCGAACCTGCCATAGAAGCCTCCGTCCGTGATATTCTTAACAAGCCCACCGGCGATATCACAACTCATGATGTATCGGAAGTAACAAGGCTGGATTTGGATGAGTTGGAATTGTTTGATGTTCAAGATCTAGAGCATTTTCATAATCTCAAGGAATTGTCATTAACAGGGAACTGTATTAGCGATATCAGTGCAATTGGAAATCTTGTTAAGCTTGAGAAGCTCACACTAAATGAATACGAGGTTAAAGATATAAGTGTGCTTTCAACTCTTAGTGATTTGAAAGAACTGCGCATAACCTGTAATGGGGATTTATCTACCCTAAAGGGACTTCGGAATTTGGACAAATTGTATGTATGCACAAACGATGCAACGGGTATTTCTGCTCTTTCGGAATTGACGGAGCTGATTGATTTTCACCTCGAATTACAATTGTATTATACTGATAATACGGATATCAGCGAAGTTGCAAACCTTAATAATTTAACGTCCCTTGAGATAAAAGGCTATGAAGTTGATACGAGCGTTGTGCAGAATTTGACCAACCTGTCAAAACTTGATATCCATTATGGAGATATCGAAGACATAAGCTTTGTTCGCAATCTTACAAACCTTACAATGCTCTCAATTTATGGCTATAATTCGGAGGTTACGGGTGTTGATGCGATTGCGAATTTAACAAATCTTACTTATCTGAAATTGAACGACCTCGGGATAAAGGAAATATCTCAATTTATGGACATGCCAAGACTTACATATTTAGATTTATCAGAAGATTCAATCGTAGATAAAGAGATATTGAAAGAACTTCAAAGCAGATCACCTCAAACAACGCCACAACCTGTAATCAGTGCAACATCTATACGGTTTGAGCAACCTCAAATAGAAGCTGCGGTGCGCTATGAACTAGCCAAACCTGTCGGTGATATCACTTTAGAGGATGCAAAAAAAGTTCGCAGCTTACATATAGAGAACGAAAATTTATACAGTATCACCGATCTCGTGCATTTTACGAATATGGATGAGTTTTCGCTCATAAACACGGAGGTGGCAGATATAAGCGTGCTTGCAGAACTGCCTAATCTTGAGAGGCTGAAACTTATAGAGAACAACATTGTGAATATTGAGCCGCTTCGTGGACTAACAAATTTGGAAGTGTTGCATATTTGCGATTCTCCGAAGTTTGGAACACTTTTACCTTCGCAAATGGGGAAATTTGAGTTTGACATCAGCCCTTTGCAAAACCTTACGAATTTAAGAGAGCTGCGTTTGGATAGTGTTGTAGTACGTGATGTCAGCCCTCTTAAAAACCTAACCAATCTTACCGTTTTGCGACTGAATAAAACGTTGTCTGTGGAGGATTTCAACCCCATTGAGAACTTGAGGGGACTGCACACTCTAGCTTTATCAAATACGGGATTGAGCGAGCTTGAGTTCCTGCCTAACCTTACAAATTTAATGCACCTTGATATCAGCTTAAATGAAATACATGACTTATCGCCGCTTGCAAACTTGACTGAGCTTAGGAGCTTGAATTTGGGGGGATATAATAATGAACTATTTGATATCGAACCGCTTGCTAACCTTACCGAATTACGCATACTTAATATCTCCGGTCGAAGCACAACGCCCCTTGATTTGAATGCTCTTTCAAATCTTACGGAGCTTATAATGCTCGACCTATCACATCTTTTCATACATAATAACATTGACGGCCTTTCCGGATTAGCAAAACTTGAGGAGCTAAGGATGCGGAATGTATTTACAAATGATATCGAGGGACTAAAGGATTTAACAAACCTAAGAGTATTTACGATAGGGCGTATAGCATCGGGTGATATCAGCCCGCTTTCGCATCTCGAAAAACTCGAAAGTGTAAGCTTCACCAATGATCCCGGCGATATCGACCTCTCACCGGTCGACCATGTTTCGCATGTGCATTGGGGAGAGTAGCGTTTGTGGAGAAAGGTGGAGTTATGTATAGATTCATGAGGAAAGCAATAATAATGGGACTTGCACTGCTCGCTTGCATAGCAGTTTTATTGGGATGCACGGAGGAGGCAGAGCCGACACCAACGCTTACCCCAACCCCAACACCTACTCCATCTCAGACCGAAGATAATAATGCTTCGATTGATGATCAAATTCTTAATGATCCATGTGAAATTTACGTGTTTCCCCAAACGGTTGATGGAGTGGCTACTTATTATGATGTAAGCGGTGAACCCGTCTCGATTCCGCATCGGCGCGGAGATATCGCTTCCGAGGATATAGCTCGCACCTTCAACGACTTCGATTTCAATGGAGATGGCGAGAACGATCAATGGAATTTTGAGATAACGAACAATGTCATATCTGCTATTGAGGTGCAGGTTGGAACCGAGAATTATTATAACGAAATGAGTGAGGGATATGGACATTATTCGGACGTTATAGCGGCCGGTGAAGTTTCGATTTTGAATTCATTTGCGGTAGGAGATTTCGGGGGAGATGGCGTAGATTGTATCGCCTATTATGTTACGGATAGTGATGGCAGTAACCATAATCTCGAAGTTGTAAAGCCGTATTTTGAAGGTGACGATCATCGATTAAGTGTTGTGACAACGTCACTCGGAACAGAGGTATTGCGCAAATGCAGTATCAATTTGCCCATATGCGGAAATGGCCGCTATGCCGCGTGGGGCGTGGCTATTTCACTTGTGCACAATGAAAAGGATATGTTTAGATTAACCAATGAGTTCGGGCATCCTTCCTTAGCCCCTGCCAATGGAGATTTTGAATTGGAAGTAAAACTGAACCTTCCTCATGAAGTCGAAGGCGGTATAATTGGAAACGGGGGTCAGATAGATCATATTGATACGATATCCTACGAAGATCAAGATGCGCTTGTATTACGCCAGCCAATTAGAGGAAACAGTCGACACGACGCATATGACTTTTCATATTTATTTGGACACTTCTACTGTGCATTGATCATTGAGGAAGCAGGAAAAGAACCCACTCATAGTGGAGGTGTGCAAACCGTTTATCGAACGAGGATTGTTGACTATTGGTTTGAACCGGCTTCCGATTCCGATGTTGCCTCAATTCCCACAACCGTCTCTCACTACCAATCCCCTCCGCCTCAAACCTACACCGTCCATAATATAAGCCAAGGTGAGAATGCCGAGTATCCCTCGCAGTATGTTGAGCCGTCTTTCGCAATCGATGCAGGAGAAACCGCCCCGAGTGCATTTGACGGGGAAATCTATGTCGGTCACATATTCGACAAAACGGAATACGATACTTACGTGAATGACGAAAGTGCAAAGCCATACGACGAACCGAGCAGTGTCGGCACGATTGTCGTTTCATTTGCCGCAGACCGCGCGAGTGTTCTTTGGATAGAAGAGGATGTGCAGTTCGCGTACCCGGCGCAGTCATATAAAGTTGAAGAAGAGTATGGTGCAATGACACTGTTGGGCGATGACGGCAGCCATATTGCCTTAACCGAAACGAAGGATGTGCCGCGCTATCACCCTGCACATTCGTCGTATTACGAGAACGCATATTCCGCATGGATAGGGACTTTTTCGCCCGTTGACGGCGTTGAATATGCGGTGAGCATGGTTGCGCTCACGACCTCGCAAATGGCACATATTTCCGAATTGAGAGCCGACATGCCTCACGCGCTACCAACTTATGGAGCAGAAGCGCCAAAGCGCATGTCCGATTATGACGGCTTGGGCGACATTGAGCTCGTGTTCACCGTCGAGCCGGCAGGAAGCAGTGGGATGAATGATTATTATTTCATATATCACGATGAATACGCACTGAAAATGCGACAAATATTCGGCCACCTGTACGCACCGTATGAGGGCGAAATTGTGTTCAGCGGAAGCGGTATGATTGATTTTATTGGGATGGAGGATGACGAGTGATGGGAAGGGTTCTGTGTAATAGTATGAGAAAAATGTTGATGATCGGGTTTGTTTTGCTCGCTTGCATAGCGACTTTATCGGGATGCACGG
>CAYJPI010000029.1:0-5265 GCA_964372005.1 uncultured Oscillospiraceae bacterium
GGCGAAGTTTTGTTACTTTATCCCTGAACTTCGTAAGCCCCACCGGAACGATGGACACACTTTTTACCTCAAGCTCGAGTAGGTCGTTCATGGTTTCTTCGAGGATACTGCCGTCGTTTATGCCGGGACAGCATACTATCTGCGCATGAAAGGCGATGTTCGCCGCCTTTAATGCCCTTAACCTTGCGAGTATATTGCCTGCGGTAGCATTATTCATCATGCGCGAGCGCACACTCGCATTCGTCGCATGAACGGATACGAACAGGGGGCTCGTGCGCCTTTTTATTATGCGGTTAAACTCCTCGTCATCCACATTCGTGAGGGTTACATAATTACCCATCACAAAGGACATGCGCCAATCGTCATCCTTTACATGCAAGGTGTCGCGCCCACACTTTGGTGTTTGGTCGATAAAGCAGAACACGCATTTATTGTGACATGTTCGAAGTGCTCCCATGGGATTATCCGCAAACTCTATGCCGAGCGGCTCGTGTATTTCCTTCTTGATCTCGATGGTGATTTCGCGGCCGCCTCGATCTAGGGTAAGGGTAAGATGTTCCTTGGCGGTAAGATCGAGATAATCAACCGTGTCTATAACTTCCTCGCCATCGATGGCGAGCAGTGCATCCCCCTCGAGAACCCCTGCATCATATGCTTCCGCTCCTACGCTTGAAATGAGGTGCTTACTCCTCATCGTCCTCGTCATCCCCTTCGACCATCTCTTCGAATAGCTCTATGAAGGTATCGAACACTTCTTCCAAAAGCACTTCGTTGGTTATCGATTCGTATACATCCTCGTCGCCGTTCTTGATTACGCGAAGTATTATTACCTCGCCCTCTTCAACGTTTTCAACCTCGTCCAAGGGCATTAGCGCGATGTAACGTTCATTCTCGTGAAAGAATGTCATAATGTGGTCGAAAGATACCTCATTGCCCTCTTCGTCGAGCAGTATAACCTCATCCACGCCTTCTTCTATGTTCATTTTTTTATTATCACTCATGTTTTTTCCTCCTAATCAGTGTGAGTCCAGGTAGCCTTGCAGTATAACAACTGCGGCCATTTTATCGATTACTTTGCGGCGCTTTTGGCGGCTCATATCCGCTTCGATGAGTATTCGCTCCGCCGCAACGGTAGATAGTCTTTCGTCGTAGAAATCATGCTCGCCATCCCAGTTTTCGGTTACCGCATTTGCAAATGCCCTAACCTTCTCGCTTTGCGGCCCATAGGTTCCGTTCATGTTTCTGGGCATGCCAAAAAGCAGCTTCACGGGTTTATATGAGTTTGCAAGCTCAATTATGTGCTTGATGTCCGCTTCATCGTCCTTGCGATTGTAGGTTTCCAAACCCTGCGCGCTTATGCCGAGCGGATCGCTCACAGCCACGCCGATGCGCTTATCGCCCACATCGAGAGCCAAAATTCTTTGCATATGTTTTTCCTATACCACCTTAATACAAAAGTCCTTACACGCCTTTGCGCAATATCCGCACAGGGCGCATTTTTGTGTGGCGACTCGCGCCATGCCATTTTCTATATACAGGGCGTTATTTTTGCAACGCCTTACACACTCGGCGCACGCCGTGCACCATGTGTCAATATGCAGCTTTCTTTGCGTGTTTGAAAGCTGTTTCGCCCATTTTTCATCGGGCTTTTCGCCGTTAAACACAGCGACATTATAGCGCACTTCCGCTTCGCTTTGCATGCCGATTGCAATGCTGTCCACCATCGGAAGGTTTAGCGCATAGCTAAGCGCTTCTTCCTTGTTCGCGATGAGATGCCCTCCTCCGAGCGGCTTCATCGATAAAATTGCCTTGTTCGCAGCCTTCGCCCTTTGCATTGCCGCCTTCATGGAAGCTTCATCCCCATCGACTATGCCGATGCCCGATGGATTGATTAGCGGAAACACTATTTCAAGCTCAGGATATAGAAGCGATGCATCTACCCCTGCTACAAAGTGGGTAGACAATCCGAGCGCGCCGATATGCCCTTCCTCCTTCTTTTTGAGGAAGAACTCCACGGCCTCGTAATGTCCGCGAAGGGTATGCTCGCTCTCCTGCTCGTGCAGTAGAAACATGTCGATATAATCGCGGCCGATGCCGTCAGTCGCCTTAACATAACTTTCCTCGGCGGTTTTTGCATCGTACGCATAGCTCTTTGTGCAAACAACGATTGAGTTTTCGTGCCTTAGGGCTTCCTTCACATATGGATACGTTTCATATAGCTCAGCCGTATCCAAAAAGTTTACACCGAGTGAGTGGGCAAGAAGGATCAAGTCCGCGCCTTCATTGATGGGGAGGTTTTTTTGAAGCGGCCCCATCGTAAGCGTGCCAAAACACATTCGAGATACTTCTATGCCCTTTTGCGCGAGGCGTACCTTTTGCATTTTACTGCTGATGCGCGCGCACGTAGAAGGCAACAAGCTCCTCCAGAAGCTCGTCCCTCTCGAGACGTTTGATGAGATAGCGCGCGTTGTTGTGGCTGGTGATATACGTCGGGTCACCTGATTGAAGGTATCCTACGATTTGGTTCACGGGATCATAGCCTTTTTCCTTCATTGCGGCGTGCACAGTGAGCAAGATATCCTTGGCGGTTCTCGTGTCACGGGGCATTTGAAATTGCATCGTTCCTTCTAAATGTTCTGCCATTTTCTCGCACCATCCTTTCCTTTAGTAGCTTTTACAAAAGTCGAATCGCCGATAGCGGCAATGCGACAATCATGGCGCGCCCCATCATCTCTTCCATGGGAATCGCACCGTGTACTCGGCTGTCCTCGCTGTGATTGCGATTATCGCCCATTACAAACACGGAGTTTTCCGGCACCGTGTAAGGATCCATCTCGCTGAAGATAACATCATCCCAGTAGAACGATTCTACAAGGAGTTTCCCATCGATGTACACATTCCCCTCGTCTATGGCGATGCTCTCACCCGGAAGGGCAATAACTCTCTTTACATAATACGCATCATGTCCCGGATAGTGGCACACCACGATATCACCGCGCTCGGGCATATCGAAGTAGTAGCTCATCTTCTCCACCAACAATCTTTCACCATGCTTGAGTGTTGGATCCATGCTTGAACCCGACACGACAACGGGCTGAAGCAAAAATGTTACTACTGCCAGTATCGACAGTGAAAATCTTAGAAGGTATAGAACAAATGCTATGTTCTGTTCCGTTTTAAAAAAGGGATCCTTTTCCCTCACCGATTGTTGTATCTTGTTCATACGGCGCAGATACTCGCCCGATCGCGCCTCGTTCTCTTGCATAGCTTCCTCCAAATACACATTAATACTCATATTATACCACGCTTTTTATGAATAGGAAACAATAGTTTTTAGATAGTATTTAATTGCTTCTCAAACCCTTGGGCAAGCGCGATTTTATTATGGAATTTGCGCATTTTGCAAACCCGACCGGCCAACACATATCTTCTCCCGATATGGCCGCATATCCGCCCGAACACTCTTTTCCGATATCCTCGCCGCGAATAAAGGCGGACAGTTCATCATCGTTTAGCCGCACCACATTCGTAAATTCGCTCATGGGATATGCCATATATAGGCCGTGCGCCGGGGTGAATCGGCCATCCTTAACATCACCTGCATGTACCGCACCGCTTGCAAGGCGAAGCCTTTGCCAACCATCGGGGAGGCCTGTGGGTAGTAGCATCAATCGCCCGTCGCGCAGTTGATAAGGCGTAAGCTCGGGGGGCGTACGCATCGCTTGCGAACAAAAGCGCGAATAATCTTGGCATACGGGTGGTTTTTTCGCTCCTCCGCGCTTCTTGCTCTTTGCACCGTCTCGATGCGAGCGACCATGGTGCATTTCATCGCTATCATTTTTAATGAATGCTGCCATGAAATGCCCTTCGCCCTCATCATCATGCGGCCAAAGCCTGTGCATTGCTTCCAATGTGAAGTTTTTATTCTTCTCCAAAAAGATATCCACATTGTCCTCGTTTTCCGCGCGCGAAAAAGTGCATGTAGAATACACGAGCTTTCCTCCCGGTTTCACGAGCGATGCAGCACTTTCAAGTATCAGCGCCTGCCTTTTTGCGCATGTTCTCACATGGCCTTCGCTCCACTCGGCGATGGCGCTTTCATCCTTGCGGAACATGCCCTCGCCCGAGCATGGCGCATCGACGAGCACACGGTCGAACCACTCGGGGAGGTGCTCGCAAAGCTCTTCGGGGCGCATCACGGTTACGGCCGAGTTGCGAGCGCCGAGCCTTTCAAGGGTGTGCGCTAAAAGCTTTGCCCTTTTGGGCACAACTTCATTTGCGATGAGTATCCCTTCTCCTTGAAGATGCGCCGCAATTTGGCCTGCCTTGCCTCCGGGCGCGGCACATAGATCGAGCACGCGATGACCGGGCTTTGCATCAAGAAGGTTTGCAACGCGCATCGCGGATGGTTCTTGCATGTAAAAGTAACCCGCCATGTGAAGAGGGTGGTATCCAATCCTCTGCACTTCGCTCGTAAGGCGATACCCACGCGGCACATGAGTAAGCTTCTCCACGGAAAATGGCGGTTCAAAGTCTATCGGCGCCTTCAAGGTATTCACCCGAAGGCCGCGTACGCCCCCCTCATCCATGGCGGCGATATAGCGAAGATATTGTTCTTCTCCGAGGTCATCTTTCATCCTCGCAAGGTATTCAACGGGAAGTTGCATAATTCACTCCAATAAAGTCACATATAGTTTACATAAGCGCATTTGACAGCATGGGCCTTGTACGTCTACAATAAAATTAGCGTGCACCCATATCGATATATTACCATGCGTTATTCGTTTATGGCAATGTGAAAAGAAGCGCTCTTTGCAAAATAGCAATATGAAAGGAAGGGAACAGTGCGACTGCCGTTATTTCAACTCATAGATGAAACAACCTCTATTTTGGCGCGCCGCCGAAACTTCTACCGTGAATGTGCTTATGAATTGCAGCAGGTGCTCTCCGTGATATTTCAGGGGGATGCGCTACTTGGTGTTACCGGCCGCGTAAAGAAGGAAGTGAGCCTCAAGGAGAAAATCCTTAGGAAGAGGCTGTATCTCGAGTATAGCAATGCATACGACCTGCTCACGAACCTCAGCGACTTGGTTGGCCTTAGGGTGGAATGCCGCTTCCTACGCGAAGAAGCTACGCTGTACGCGCGGCTTTGCGCTACATGCACGGAACGCCACAGTGACGGGACCATGAGTACTAGGGATAACCCCAACATCCGCTTCTACCTTGCTTCCCCTCAACCCGAGCGCCAGCAAAACGGCCTGCAAA